>JBAUTA010001037.1:0-4018 GCA_049581985.1 Kovacikia sp. | reverse complement strand
GGGGTTTCAGACTTAATGCAAAAATCATCCAGTATATTTTCTGTAGGTACCCGGAAACCTCGTCGATAGACATTCATGTAGTTTGAACCATGCACTACTTCTACCCAGGCTGGTTTGCAAAAGATTTTTCTGGCAGAGCGGCATACTTCATAGATCTCTTTATGGGGTCGGCAAAGACAGGTGTTAAACGATTCAGAATTATATTTCTCAATTAAGCTGATAAAATGGTTGGCTATTTCAAAATCAAAGTAAAGTTTACCCTCGCTGAGTTGATAACCAAAGATAAAGTTTACAGTTTCAGATTCCTGCTGGTGGAAGTTGTCCTGAATCATTTGGACATAATCCTTGTGGATCGCATCGTCGTTGTCCAGCCAGGTAGTGATTAAATATTCACAATCAGCGGTAATGACTTGGCGAACTACGTCTCTCGCCTGGTCAGGAAACTGTCCATAGGGGAGGGGAAAATCTAAGTATAAGGGGACAAAATTCTCCCACTTTTCAGAATATTCAGAAATCTTTTTCTTGAACGTATCTGGTGTGTCTGCATCAAAGAAAACCAACCACTTGAAATTTTGATTTGATTGGTTACGAACGGACGGATAGCAATACTGGTCAAACAAGTTAAATCTTTTTTCAAGCCAGATAGGATCACATCCAGGTCTGAGTTCTGGAAAGCTTCTGACGTTGAACTTTGTGAGAAAGAAATGATTGAATTGACCCACGTTCCACCTCTATCCGATAGTTTTTATCTTTGAAGGGATCTGAAGCGATCCCGATCTAATCAACGACGTAAGGAATTCTAACTAAATTTTCTCTTTTACGATTAAATGGTATCATCTTTGTTTGAGGTCGTCGATTCTATGCTTGGTGATTGTCGTAATCTTGATATACCCTTCATGATCGGAAATAGCTTCAATCAGGTAGACGTAATGAATTGTCGTTATTAATTGTAAAGCAGGGAATTCTTAAAGTCGTCTTGAATTTAGTTGCACCCAACTACTTCGTAGGGGTAGACAAACATACGTATGCGCCTGCTGTTTATCGTGCTAAGTGCCTGACGGTGGCTACGTCTGGATAACGTAATACTTGGTTGACTTGCGCCAGACTCTACTCGTTAATTAGGTGATTTTTGCCTATCTCCTACGGTCTTGAGTTTTGCCTGGAAGCAAGAGGTTTCTGCTAGCCACTCAATCGAACGATGATAGCCTTCATTGAAGGAAACAATGGGTTCGTATCCCAATAATTGCTCTGCTTTGGTAAAAGGGAGTTGATACTGAGATTGTTGTAGGATGGCCATCATTTCGGTCACAATTGGTTGTGGTTTAGTGATGGCTGTCTGAACGGGGTTGTTAGGAGGGGGAGTTCGTCCAGGAATTGCTTGCTTTAGCCTTTGTTTTAGATCGTTAGGGACGAGAGTTAAAGCTTTTTGTGTGATCTCTGAGTTCCATACAGACTCGATTGCCTGTTGTTTCCAACTGTGGGTAAATTCTGGAACGGTTACCTGAGGGAACTGGGTTGGATCAACTCCAAGCGCTTTGGCAAGCGGGCGATAGAAATCGAGCCAGGTTACCTGTTCGCGATCGCCGACAAAGAAAGCTTCACCATCTGCATCTTTGGCTGTCATTGCCAGACGTATCCCATGGATCAGGTTATCGACATAGACCGTATTGCAAATACCTTTACCTTCATTAATTAAATAGGCAGTGCCCTGGGAAAGTTGTTCAGCTAGTTCAGTAATCCAACGCGATCGCGGGCCAAATACAATTCCGGGGCGAAAGATCACGACCTCGACAGAGCCTTTTTGCCTCAGTTGCAACAGCTTTCGTTCAGCATAAATTTTTGCCGTATGCGTTGGAAAGGGTTGGTGTTCAATCAAAGGGCTGGATTCGGTTGTACCAGGGGCGGGGGCCGAAGTGTGCACAATCATTGAACTTAAATAAATCAGCCGGCGTACCCCAGCCCTTTGGGCGGCTTGATAGGCGGGTGTGATGCTGCCCCGAATCAGTCCAGGGCTACCCAGAATTGAGTGGATGACTACATCACAGCCTTGAAATGCTGCCTCTAAGCTTGAGCGATCGAAGGAATTTGCAACTCGACAATCCAGGTGTCTGTGTGGCAAACGCTCAAGGCTGGCGGCAGAACGTACGATCGGGTGGACTTCTGTGCTTCCCTCGACATGAAGCATTTCGACGGCACGATTGCCTACAAAGCCACTGGCTCCCACCACTCCAATCCGCATATCTTCTTGCAACCGTGAAAGCTAGGGTTTACAAAGTATCAATTCATCAATGTTTTAATATGGTCTGCCAATCTTAGGGATAGGGCGATAATCGTCAACGTTGGGTTGGCGTACCCTGACGTTGGAAAGACTGAACAGCCAGCAACGAATAAATTGGAGATATCATGCAGCTTACAGTTAGGGTCAACGACGCCCTGTTTGGGATCACTGTGCATTCGGGTTGTTCCCATGTGGTGATGCATTGCTTCTTTCTCAAACTTTAGCTTTTCCCCTGCCCGGGCATATTGCAATTCTCCTAGCCCAGCTTTGGCAAATTCCTCTGCCCAGATTTCTTGAATCCGGTGGACATTTTCAAGATCAATTGGGTTTAAGCGCCAGTGGAGTTCGACCTTGTTTTGTCCGAGGCGATCGCGCTCAGCACTTAGCACCACTCGATTATTCGGATCAGGGGCTTGCTCAATTTGGTAAAAGATTTCAAACTGTGAGAACCGTCGTTTTTCGTAGGGTAGATAGGACCAATCGCCACGCTGCAAGGTTGGTAATTTCCTGATTGCAGTCCAGAAGCCTGCGGCAGCAATATAGCGACTGCCCCGCAATGCGTTCTTTAAATGTTTCAAGCTATCTTCAGATGGCTTCCTGTCGCGGACTGAGGCGATTAAGGCTCTCAGAGAGAGCGTCGCTTCACGCTGATGTTCTAGGGGTCTGGGAAACAGTTGAGCACCATTGTTGAGTAAGTGCTCACGGCGCATCACCTCCTCTGTCAACTGTACCCTTGCCATGACGGGGATCCCCTTGATTCGGTAGATATCATAGAGGGCAGTCTGATCGAAGAGTTTAGAGTTGAAAGGGATGAGCGTCGAGCTGACGATCGGGCGATCCATAAAGAAACGACCAACTAAATCATGCTGGTTTCCCAAGCCTGCTGGTTGTTTCTGCTGGGATGCAAGCAGCAATCGTGCATTTTCTAGCCCACCCGTTGCTAAGATGAACACTTTTGCAGTTAGCCAGAATTGCTTATTTTGCAAACACGCAATTTTTAAGCGGGTGACTGTTTGGGTCGTGTCATCGGTCTCAATTTCAACAACGTTGGCATACAGGAGGGTCGTAATATTGCTGGCTTGTCTGATTTCTTCGCGATAGTCTGTTGTAAAGGGATCCCGCAGGCCATACTGGCTCATGGTTGTGGTGACTCGATCGCCGTTAAAGGGTAACCGCACCGCGTGCTGATTTTCCCAATCCTTCGCTTCGTAGGCGTAGGGACCGATCTGGCAGACTTTTTGTGCCCGTTCATAGAAGGGATCCAGATGATCTTTGTTAAAGGGCCAACCGCTGTAAGGTAACCAGTCTCGGTGCTCAAAATCGATTTTATCGAGTGGCAGGCAACGCCAACCAAACTGTTTGTAACCGCTTTGTCCTTCCCAACAGTGTGAAGTGCCTCCAAATTGTCGTTGCCGAGTTTCACTTATTTTGGGATAGGGATCTCCAACCACTACCCCATCACAAAGGGATTGGGTTTCTGGGTCTAGTTCAAATCCACCACTTTCGACTAAGCAAACCTGAAAGTTTTGATTAGCAAATTCACGCGCTAAAGTAATGCCTGCGGGGCCTCCACCCACAATACAAACTTGAGTCTCAAGAACTTCATCGGGGGGTAGAGATCGGGCGTCAATGATCATCGAAAAACCTCCGGGAAACCCCCGACTTCAGGCGCGGGGAGGGATAGGAGCGGCAATTGAGCGGGGTTCGATACCCCCGAAATTGCCATACAATCTACGCATC
>JBAUTA010001036.1:0-3138 GCA_049581985.1 Kovacikia sp. | reverse complement strand
GATCGGTTTTGAGCCAAGTAGTTAGGTGTAATTAAACTAACCATGACGTTGGGAATGGGGGCATTGCCCCCATTCCCAACGTCATATAATTTAATGATCCCTAACTACTGATCAGTCTGATCAGTTTTGCGTTGCCTGGAGATCAGGGAGCTTGGTCTAGCCCCTAATAACTAGTGTTACAAACACTAAATTTGCAACATGGGGTGCTTGGGGACTTCGCCCCTCCACCCACCCCTCCACCCACCCCAAAACTTTCGTTTTAGTCTACTAGCAACTGACCACTGAAAAGCTGGAAACAGGTCCCTAAAAACTGATGACTAGTCGCTGAATAGGGCTTACTTCAGGTAACCGTAGTAGTAGCCTGCCACAATAAAGTTGATCGCAAGCAGAAGCAATGCCCAGCTTGTACGAAATACGTAGGTAGGCTTAGACTGTTTGGCTGTTGCCATAGGACTCTCCTCTAATGATGGTTGATTTTGGACATATGCCGATTTTGCTGAAGCAGGCAAAGCTAGCCTCAATAAGTGGCTAGATAGACATACATCCGACCATCTTAAGAAATAGCAAAGAATGTTACCCTCTACCGTAAAGTTCAATTAACCGTAAAGTTTGGTAGAGGAAAAAAGGGGCGAGAGCCAAGGGGAAGTAGGGGTTTTGGGTTTTGAGGTTTAAGATCCCCTGTTACCTATTCTTCCCCCGCATGGTAAGAACTGCGAACTAAAGGACCCGATCGCACCTGGGAGAAGCCCATGCCACGGGCGATCGCTCCTAAACGGTCAAATTCTTCGGGTTTCCAGTATTTTTGAACAGGTAAATGTTCCAGGGAAGGGCGCATGTATTGGCCCAGGGTAAGGCGATCGCAGTTAATGGCGCGTAAATCCACCATCGCTTCGATCACCTCTGCTTCAGTTTCTCCATGCCCCAACATCAGCCCTGATTTGGTAGGAATAGAAGGGTTCAGGTCTTTGACAACCTGAAGAACCTGGAGTGATCTGCCATATTTTGCCCCCCGCCGTACTGGACCCTGCAACCGTTTCACCGTTTCAATATTGTGGTTATAGCAGGCAGGCTGAACCGCCACCACCGTTGCAATCCGTTGTCGCTGCAGGTCATCGGAAGAATGGTCATCATCCCGTCCACCCCAAAAGTCCGGGGTGAGAACCTCTACCTGGGTATGGGGGCTGAGTTGGCGGATATGGGCGATCGTCCGGGCAAACCAACCTGCGCCCCCATCAGGCAGGTCATCCCGCGCTACGGAAGTCAGCACCACGTACCGCAAGTCCAACAATTTCACCGATTCCGCCACCTTCTGCGGTTCTTCAGGATCGAGGGCCATGGGTGCATGCCCCTTATCCACCTGACAAAATCCACAGGAACGGGTACAGGTTGGCCCCATCAACAAAAAAGTTGCCGTTTTTTGGGCATAGCACTCGCCCCGGTTGGGGCAGCGACCCTCCTCACAAATTGTGTGGATCTGGCGCTGCTTAATAATCCGTTGGACGGTTGACAACTCACTCGCTTTGCCGATCGGGCGCTTGAGCCATCCGGGTAAGCTCTCAATTGTTTCTCTTTTTTGGAAATTCATTGGGTAAAGTGGAGAAAATCCGTTCCAGTCAGACTACAGTTGGGAATACTATCCAATGGATAGGGCCTATAAAAATGGTTACACACCCGATTGTAAGCGTCATTCTCTTGTATAGCAGCTAAACTAGTTGATGCTATACAAGAGAATGACGCTTACCTTAACGTTCTTGCCTTAGGTAAATTGTTAGTATTTACTTCGCCCATAGAAGCAGTCAGTTTTTCTACTCAGCTTTTCATCCTCTATTTGGATAAAACAGTCTTTAGGTCGGAAAAACTGTGCCCCTTGACCCTACTCAATCATTGTTGAAGTCACTACCAGAGGAGTTCAGTTGTGGCAAGTCACAAGATCCTAGTCATTGATGATAGCAACGTCATCCGGAGTATGGTCCGCGACATGTTGCCTAAAGGTAATTTTGATGTTCTGGAGGCAAAGGACGGCGTTCAGGGACTTGACCTGATTCGTCAAGAGCGCCCAAACCTGATCATGCTTGACTTTCTACTGCCTCGCTTGAGCGGCTGGGAAGTTTTCCAGCACATCCAGGAAAGCCGGGAACTTCAAGCGATCCCGCTGGTGTTGATGTCCGGTCGTAAGGAAGAGGTCACTGAAAAGCTTCAGGAACCCTTTGAGTTTTTTGAATTTGTCCAGAAGCCGTTTGATCAAAAGGAACTGATCGATGCGATCAAATCCGCAATGGCAAAATCAAAACGTCGTCCCGCTCCTGTTGCGGCGGCTCCCGTGGCAGCAAGTGGCGCTGCTCCTGTTGGGGATATTCAAGATTTGAATGAGAAAATTGTCAAAATGCAGGCTGAAATTGACAGCTTGAAGAAACAGATGGGGCAGATCCTGGCATTCATCAAGCAAAAGCTGAAGTAGGTAGGGACAGGACTGGGGAACTGAAAAATCGTTGTCTAGGTTAGGCAACGCCGTAGAGCCTGATAACCTCCAGCAGCTTGGGTTTTATTAGCGCTCCCTCTAACCTGCTGCCCCAGGTAATCGGGGAGCTAGCACTCCTCAAAACCCCTTTAAAGCGGTTTTCAGAATGGTTAGCCCCCCATCTGTAAAAACAAAACCCTTCCCTGGGTGAAGTTTGAGTCGGGTGGGCTATCCCCTACCCGATCGCAAGCGGTTGCGGGGAGGTAGCGCTACACAGACTGCTTCGTGGATTTCAGGCCAAACGGTCCCCATTGGTAGAGTCCACCCCTACAGCCTAAACCGGTAGAAGGGAAACATGGGCGGAGACAATTTTCCACCCTTCCGGGAGCTTGTACCACATCTGACTTTGCCTTCCCGATCGGGGCACGCCATTGATCGAACGTTGAAATTCTAACGTAACGGCTGCCATTTGATTGTCAAACGTGACTATGTGCAAGTGCGAAATCTCCCTCGCCAGGTCCTTAGTAGGGCGGTTTTGGCGAAAGTTTCTGATCTCGTCGATGCCATAAAGATTTTCAGTTGCTCCAAATCGCACCACCTCTGGTGAATGCCAAAACAACTCATCCAGTGTTGCCGTATCGTTCTCACATAGTGCCGTTTCGTATTTCAGATAAAGGTCC
>JBAUTA010001035.1:0-2757 GCA_049581985.1 Kovacikia sp. | reverse complement strand
ATCTGTAACCTGCTATAATCCATGTCCTTGCCCTTCACCGCTCACCCGACAGTCCATTTAGCCTCATTTAAAACTCCCGTTCAAAACCCCCGTTCAAAACCCCCGTTCAAAAAATCTGTTCCCAAAGTTATCCGAATCTTCATGGCCTAACGCAATACTTTTTAACGAATATGGGGTTAACGTCTGAATAAGAGCGCACCGTATAAGAGCGCACCGATTCGCCTCTATTAATCAGGAGCCACTTAGTTTGATGACCGTAACTTCTCCTAACCCTGCCTGCTCTACTTCGGTTCAGACGAGCCACAGTGATCGCCAGCTGAGTTCCCTGCTCAACGGTGAGATTGCTTTAAACACCCAATCCCATACTGCCTGGGGAGCCGCGGTTACCGCTCAGATGTATTTGCCCTTAGAACGGACGATCACCTGGTCACAGTTAACCGATTACCCTCGCTGGGTACAATACTTTCCCGATTTAACCCGCAGTGAAGTGATGCCTTCTAGCGAAACTAGAGAAAGTAACCAGATCCTTGATATTCGCAGGCGCCTCTATCAAACCGCCAAAAAGAGCTTTTTGCTGCTAAGTGTCCAGGTTGACGCCTATCTCAATGTGGTCGAAACCGCCTATCAAAGAATCCAATTCCACATGGAGTCAGGCAGTTTTGCTGACTTTTCCGCCGACCTGAAGTTACAGGACTGTAGTACGGGCACCCTCCTGACCTACACAGTCCGAGCGACCCCCCTGATTCCTGTCCCCTCCATCTTTATTCAGCAGGCAATCCAATTAGATTTACCGGTTAACCTGCGGAATATGCGTCAGGTTCTTTGCCGCCAGGTTAAATCGGTTGTTAATCGGTAATTCCCGGTTTAATTTCTGGTTAACATTTAGTTAATTTCTGAAAATTGTTTTTTACAATCCGAAATCAAGGCTGAAACTCCCTTCTGCCCAATGTTTTTTGCCTGACTGCGAAGTTTTTAGCACTATGTTTTGCAGATAAAATAGATACCTTGCCCTGGCTTAACCTTCTCTTTACTGACTCAAGGTAGCGTTATGGGGAAAGTCTATTAAGATGCAGAAATTATGGTTTCGTCCTTAAAAGCAACTCGTCAAGCAGTTTCTATTTCTGCAGTTGCTCTGGCTCTCGGTTTGGCATCCTGTGCACCATCGACAACCAATGCACCTTCCGCAGTAAATTCCCCTGGAGCCAGTCCTGTAGCATCCAGTGCCGCTGGTGGCACCATCTCAATTAATGGCGCGGGCGCAACCGCCCCTGAACCGCTTTATCAACGCTGGTTTGCGGAGTACAAAAATCAAAACCCGAATGTTCAAATTAGCTATCAGGGTGTGGGTAGCGGAGCTGGCATCAAGCAGTTTAATGCAGGCACCGTAGACTTTGGAGCAACCGATGCGCCCCTCAAAGAGGATGAACGGAAAGCGTATCCTGCGGCTCGGGGGAAACTCATTCAAATTCCCTCTACGGGGCTGTTTGTTGTTTTTGCCTACAATCTGGATGGGGTTGATGACCTAAAACTTTCCCGTGAGTCTTTCTGTGGCATTGCTGATGGCTCGATTAAGACCTGGAACGATGCCAAAATTGCAAAAGATAATCCAGGTGCCAAATTATCCAATGACCCTGTTGTTTTCGTTTATCGCTCAGACGGTAGCGGCACAACCTCCATCTTTACCCATCACCTGGAGAAGGCCTGCCCCAACTGGAAGGCAGGTGCAGGTAAGACGATCGCCTGGCCCACGGGTACGGGTGCGAAGGGCAATCCGGGGGTAACCGCCCAAATTCAACAGACCAAAGGATCCATCGGCTACACCGAGTACTCCTTTGCCAAGGAAAACGGTTTGAAAATGGCGACCCTCCAGAACAAGGCAGGGGAATTTATTACGCCCTCTCCAGACGCCGCAGCCAAAGCGCTGGAGGGCGTTACCGTGGGTGAAGACCTGTCTGTAAAGGTTCCTGACCCCGCAGCCAAGGGCGCCTATCCGATCGTCAGCTTGACCTACTTACTGCTCTATGGACAGTACGATCAGCCTCAGAAAGCAGAAACCTTGAAAAAGGTTGTCACCTGGGCGTTGAAAGATGGCAAGCAGTTCACAACGGATTTAGGTTATATCCCCTTGCCCGATACGTTGATTTCTAAAGTCTCCTCCGCGATTGATACAATCAAGGTAGCTTCTAAGTAATCGACCTTTCCTTGCAATACTGATCCTTGCAATACTGATAGACCCGCTGCCAGCAGATTTGGTCGGAAGGCTTGTCTAGATTGCTTGAAATCTGCGGTAGCGGCGTCTATATTCCAGGTTTTTCATCACCTCCCCTTATTTTTTATGGCTTCGGCAACAAGTAATGCTGATTTGGCAGCCTGGAAACGCACAGGGCTGTCACGCATCGTGGATAGCGGATTTGTTTGGCTGACCGGTTTTTTTGGGATTGGGGTGGCTGTCGTACTCCTCTCGATCGCCTATGGAGTCGGAATTCAAGCAATCCCTTCTATCCAAAAGTTTGGTTTGGGTTTCTTGTTCACCAGTCAGTGGGATCCGGTTCAAAACCTGTACGGTGCGTGGCCCCAGGTTTACGGAACAATCATCACCTCCCTGATTGCCCTGGCAATTGCTGTGCCGATTGGAGTAGGGATTGCCCTCTTTCTGAGTGAGGATTTTCTACCTCCCAAGATTCAGCGGCCGATCGTGTTCTTGATTGAACTGTTGGCCGCCATTCCCGGCGTCGTCTATGGTCTGTGGGGAGTCTT
>JBAUTA010001034.1:0-2106 GCA_049581985.1 Kovacikia sp. | reverse complement strand
ACCCAGAGGAGCTCGTTAGGAATGGGGAAAGATTGGGGGCAAGATGAATCTGCAGATTCTGCTGTCGTTGTTGCGTGCGGACTCTGAAAGCTTCGCTAATGGGTAGAATCCAACTCCGGAGGTCTATCACTTCGAGTTCGTCTTGCTCGGCCTGCAACTCAAGACGTTGTAAATCTAATAGGTCATTAATCAATTCTACTTCACGATCGCAGGCGGATTGCAAAACTTCCAGATAAGATTGTCGCCGGTTAGTATCTGGAATGAGTTGGAGCATTTCGATCGCCATCTTCATGGTTGTCAGAGGGCTGCGCAGTTCATGAGCAACTGTGTTAATAAAGTCATCCTTCAATAAGCTGGACTGCTGAAATTCGTCCAATTTTTCCTGAAGTTCTGCAAAAGCAGCATGTTTTGATAACCGCACTGCAATCGACTCCAACAGATCGGCGCGGGTAAAGGGTTTGGTCAGGTAATCATCAGCGCCCAACCCCATACCCCGACGAAAATCACTCAGCTCAGCCTTAGCGGACAAAAAAATAAAGGGAATGGCTCCCGTCACAGGCATTTCCCGCAATTTCTCCAGGACGGCAAATCCGTCTAGCTTGGGCATCATTACGTCACAAATAATTAAGTCAGGAATATAGACTTGAGCTAATTCCACACCCACTTGTCCATCTTCTGCAGCGATCGCCTGAAATCCCTCAGCTTTCAGCATGTCCACGATATTCTTGCGGACAGCTTGCTCATCCTCGATCACTAAAATAGTTTGCATCTTTAGAGAACTCCGTTGTCTCGTACCGATGACTCATTCCTATTCTGTAAGAGTCCGTATTGACACAACAGCTTAAGCTTTGCAAAAGGCAAATACATTTTTGGCCCTAAAGCCTGATTGGGTAGAGCCATTTCACTAAAAATTAATTCGTAGACCATTACACTAACTGCGCTAAGTAAGTAGGTGTCCTGGTTAATTGTCAGCAAGAAGGATTGAGGCTGCGCTCCCAGGCAAAAAATTTACTCATTTGACTGAACGCATTTTGAAACCCCCTCTCCCTCCAAAATCAGCTTTAATTTATTGCGCCCAGATACTTACCCTGACTTTCTCTCCTAACTTTTAGATTATTTTGCGACGTTGCGGCTAAACTTTACAATACACTAATCAGATTGTTCAGGGTTTGGTCTTTTTGATCAGTGATCTATTGCACATTAAGTATGGATTGGCTTTAAAGATCTGGTGAAGTTTCTAAACTTTTACTCTAGGGTTACAAATCATTAGTTTTGCATCCTGGGGGAGTGGGGGGGGCCCCCTTTACCTCCTTCCAAAACTTCCGTTTTGGTCTACTAATAGTCCGTCAGGATAGATTTGAGGGGTAAATCAAATCTACAAAACCCATTTTTAGGATATTTTGAGGGTTTTCAACCCTGTGAAACAGTTTTGAAAGACTACTAGAATCTCCGATCGTTTTCAACTCTCCTAAATAATCTTGATTTAAAGCACAAGGGTTGCGGATGGGGGTGAGGGTACGTTGCCCCCCGCCAGGGATCCACCGTTTGGCTGAGAGGTTTGGTGAGCCACTGACGTCAAAGCCCCCTTTCCTCAGGTCAGGTTTCATTTAATTGAACCCGGCTACCGATTATTAGTACTCAAGCAAGAGTTCCCACTTTTTGGAAGTGAATCAAGATCTAAAGTAATTTCCACGAAAGAAATTACCTGGCGTATGGAGGTATCTTGCCCGTGTCGCAAGCAACAGGCTGGTGGTCCAAACACTAAATTTTGCAGTATGGGGGGGTGGGGGCGAAGCCAGCAAGCAGGGGTTTCACCCCTTCACCCCCTTTCAAAACTTGATTTTTGCTGTACTAGCAGCCTGTCGGGGAGACTCTCCTCGTTCCCAGGATCCTCCTGGGAATGCCTATCTGGAGGCTCCGCCTGCATCTGACTAGAGGCAGAGCTTCCAGTTTTACGTTACTAGGCAGAGTCTAGTAACGAGAACTTCGATTGCTCCGATAGGCTGCTAGGGTTGCAAATCATCAATTCTGCAATATGGGGGAGTGGGGGCTTCGCCCCCAAAAGGGGGTTTCCCCCCTTTACCCCCCTCCATAACGAAAGTTTTG
>JBAUTA010001033.1:0-2296 GCA_049581985.1 Kovacikia sp. | reverse complement strand
GCCATAACAGTCCAATCTGCATCAGGGAAATTTTCTAGTAAGGCCTGCCGCATTTCCTCAGCAGCAACGACTGGAATCAAGCGCACCCCTGGTAGAGCCGCGATTAATGGCGCTTCGATCGAACCATGCACCAGGGTTACGTTTGCCCCCCGATGGACGGCTGCCTGAGCTAAGGCGATCCCCATTTTTCCGGTAGAAGGATTCCCAATAAATCGTACCGGATCAAGATATTCCCGCGTGCCACCCGCACTGATCAGGACCTGTTTACCTGCCAGGTCACGCTGTCCCCGCGTATAAAGTAACGAGAGCAGGTGGGGTAGAATGGTTTCTGGCTCGGCCATACGCCCCATGCCGACGCGATCGCACGCCAGCACACCCGCCCCCGGACCTACCGCATGAACCCGTGGATCGGCTTTAACCTGCTGCCAATTGCGCTGGACTGCCTGCTGTTCCCACATATCCGTATTCATCGCTGGTGCCAGCAAGAGTGGACAGGTCGAGGCTAGAACCGTGTTAGTCAACAGGTTATCCGCCATGCCATAGACTAGCTTTGCCAGCGTGTTGGCAGTCAGGGGCGCAATCACCAGAACCTCCGCCCACTCGCCCAACTCAATGTGCAAAGGACGCGCCTGGAGCGGCTGCCAGAAGGATTGATCCGTATAAACTGGATGGCGACACAGGGTTGAAACTGTCAACGGCGTAATGAATTCTTGAGCAGAGTTGGTTAAGATAACCCGTACCTCTGCCCCCGCCTTTGCCAGCCATGAGATCACTTCGCAGACCTTATAGGCCGCGATCCCACCTCCGATCCCGATTAAAATTCTCCTACCTTGCATGCCCTTTGAAAACTTTGAGACGGAAACTTTGAGATGGAAGATTGTTGATTGATACTTACCTCAAAGCTTTCAATCTAAAACCGACCGTCTTCAAAACCGACCGTCTTCAAAACCGACCATCTTCAAAACCGACCGTCTTCAAAACCAGCAGGCTTCAAAACCAGCAGGCTTCAATCTTCACGCTTCGTCATAGGCTTCCATATCCAGTAGGTAGTAATAGGGTTCTACCAACTCGGGACGCCGGAAGGCAATCGCCCGCAATAAATGCCAGTCTCTTAGTTCTGCAAAAGCATCCGTGTATTCATCCGCTTCTAGGCGATCGGCGATCGCGGCCACATCTACTTCAGTCAAGGTAGAGACATCTAGAGTGAGCAAACTAGCAGTTGTCATAGCCTTGTCCCCCTTAACCTGATTTGCACGACACCGAACGAAAGTCCGGCGAACCTGTACTCGAATTTATACTTAAGATTCTATCCTGCTCCGCCTGACTAAAGCGCTATCTTGTTGTTTCATTTATCTTTTGAGAACACTTCTTCAACAAAGTTTTGTATTTGTTCCAGAACAATGGGTTGGATTTCGTGCCCCATATCAAATTCGTGATACTGAAGTTCGATGCCCAAGCCCTGCAAGCTATCCCGCGCCTGGTGAGCCGATAGCAGCGGAACAACCTGATCCTGTCTGCCATGCACCATCAGAACGGGAGGAAAACTGGAGATCTCAGGCTGAAGCGGTGCATGTAAATACCCACTTAATACCATTAATCCCGCCAGGGGAAGGTTCACCCCAACATCGAGGGTCATCGCTCCTCCCTGG
Organism: Kovacikia sp.; assembly: GCA_049581985.1. Classification (GTDB taxonomy): domain Bacteria; phylum Cyanobacteriota; class Cyanobacteriia; order Leptolyngbyales; family Leptolyngbyaceae; genus Kovacikia. The sequence continues at coordinate 647 of JBAUTA010001033.1, read as the reverse complement.
GAAAACCCACCGAGAATGGTGCGAGAGAGGGGAACACCAGTCTGCTCTGCTAAGGACCTGATCAGTTCGGTCAGGAGTTGACGGCTGTTTGCCAGATCGGGGCGATCGCGAAACTCCGGTTTCCCCATAAAGCTGTAATCCTCCGGGAAAGCATACCACATCTTGCCTACTGGGTTGAACGGATGGGGAAAGGGCGCATCGGGAAACACAAACTGATACATAGGTAAATTCAGATAGGGCGTTAACCCCAGCAAGTCCTGGTAATTTGCTCCCCAGCCATGCAGTAGAACAATTACACCCTCCGCTGGCTGACCGGAGGCAGGTGGAACCGAAATAGCTTGTAAAGACACCGGACTTCTCCCAACCGATCGCACTGGTATAAATAATAAGGCTTACTGTTGAGAAAGCTGCTGGACTTTTTAGCCTTTCTTGGAAACAGCTTGGGCATTTGTCAAATACCAACGCCAGGGCAAGTCGGCCCCCTGGGTTAGCCCTACACGAGTAGTTTGCGTCAGGCTTACCTGATTTCCATCAAGCTGCTGTTGAAATGAAGAGCTCCGCTTTTCCAACCACAAAGGGGAGCCTGGTTGCAGCGGTGTCGCGTTGATAGATAGATCGATTTTGAGCGCACGGCAAAGCTTACCAGG
>JBAUTA010001032.1:0-2003 GCA_049581985.1 Kovacikia sp. | reverse complement strand
CCTTTCCAGCTATCCATCCCATAGATCTCCTCCAAATCGGCCTCACTCCTTGGCTTCTCCTCACCCCCAATGGTCGAGGGGAAAGTATCTCAGACATCTCTTCTCCTTTTATGGGATGAGGGCTGGGGGAGGAGAGCAGAAGGGTACTTGCACAATATCTTTCCTGAACAGGCACCAGGATGAAATTAGGCCTGAATGATTGGAACCAGGTTCCAATCATCCCGCTTTTTAGCAGCGCTCATTCCATGAATACAGCATTCTGCAATAGGTTTCGCCTACCTTTTTGGAGATATGCATACTAATCTAAAGGGCCGATCTAAAGGGCCAATCTAAAGGGTAAATACGATCGATCTTGATCCAGGTACACGGGCTTTGCCCCTAGCCAGGGGTTCTACCGTTTGGCTCAGCGCTTACGGCGAAAGTCTCGCTATCCTGTCCTAAGCAATAGGGCTACGGCTATCAATCGGTGTCATCAGGAGAATGAGAACTGAGAGGTTTCTCAGTTCCATCCAACAGGGTGGGATGCAGGGAACTGAAAACTACTGTAAGTAGGGTTAAACCTTGAAGAGCCTAAATATTAACTTTATCCGTAAATTCCTTGCAGGTCTGTAAAACCACCCATTGATAGTTTTAAGTTCTGATGAAGATTCCGTACCTTTACCCGCTGATTGAAAACCTGGTCGGAGACAAACGAAAAATCGCCCGGATGTGGGGACCAAATACAATCACATCCTCAGGTTTTAACTCCCACTGCTGGGTTTTCTGGCCGTTAATTAATAAACCGTTGGTGCTGGGCTTCCCGGTTAAATCGCCATCTGCAATTTGATAGGTGTAGGTGCCATCGGCTTGCTGAACTTTGGTCAGCATCGCGTGATGGCGGGAAGCAAACTGGGAATGCAGGCAAATATCACTCTTGGGATCTCGCCCAATCAGATAGTAATCATTTTCTAAAATGATGTCTCGCTTGCCCCAGTCGTCTTCAATGACCAGAAACGGCTGACCTTGAGGAACCAGGATGACCTCATCTAAGTCGAGCGATCCTGGATCGGAGAAATTTTTGGAATCGGTTTCTCCCTCAACAAAGGTTCGATCGCCGTGATCAACGCCATACCACGCAGGATTGGTAGTGGGTTGTTTATCGTTAAGGCCTGATCGCTCAGAAGCCAGATGGCGGGCTTGCAGAGAAATTTCATCGTTGGGATTAATAGTTAGGGCACGATCGTAGCTGGAGATGGCCTCTGGAAAGCGCCGCAGCTCCACCAACGCATTCCCCCGATTGCGCCACGCCAGATCGTTGTCTGGATTAATATGAAGCGTTCGGTTATAGCAGGTGAGGGCCTGTTCTGGAGCATTTAAGCCATACAACAGAGCATTCCCCCGATTGTGCCAGCCTAATTCGTGATCGGGTTTAATTTGCAGAACCCGATCGTAGGACGCGATCGCCTCCAGGTAGTCTCCCAACCCATACTGAAAAGCATTTCCCCGGTCATGCCAGATCTGGCAGGCAGCGTCTACCTTGGGGTGTTTGCTAAGTGCCTGATCAAAGCTCGCAATGGCATCCGCGTAGTTTCCACAGCCTTCCAGCGCCAACCCTCGCTCGTACCAGGCTTCATAAAAATCCGGTCTTGCTTGTAAGACGCGATCGAAGTGAAAGATTGCCTGCTCGTATTCAGCCGCAGCGGTAGCTATCAACCCTTGTCGAAAGCGCTGAAAGGCTTCGCCGGTAAGTGGTAGCTGACCTGTGTCCAGCATCGGTAATTTCCTAGGGGCTAGTACCTATCCATGAATCGAAGAGTTAAGCCTAATCTCTAGCACTCTACAAATCTATCGGCATCTCGTAGATTTTACCGAACCTACATGAAGGTTGTGTAAAATCGTGAAGATTCTCATGAATTCTTTAAAGATGTCTTCAGTACGATTGGCGGGAATGTGGTAGACGGAAGATGGCAGGCGGAAGATGGCAGGCGGAAGATGGCAGGCGGAAGATGGCAGACGGAAGATGG
>JBAUTA010001031.1:0-2682 GCA_049581985.1 Kovacikia sp. | reverse complement strand
GAATAGAGTAGATAGCCAAAAGTGTGGCTAATTACCCAAGATTTTGCAGGAAACCTATGAAAACCCTTGCGCATCTGCGGGCTACTCTTGCCTGCCAATTTTCTGATATCTCTCCTCCATCCAGTTTGAAGATTCCGGCACGCAGCAAACTAGCTGGTTGGGCGGGTCTATGTGTCCTTCTTCTTGTCCCAATCACCATTTTGGCAACCCCTGGCGAATCCCAGGCTGGGTCATGTTGCAAGGGGCGCTATCGCTCAGCTAGTTATAGTGGTCATCGTCACACCGGTTCTTACATTGGGGGATTAGCCCTCGGCAGTGAAGGGCCTGGTGTCGCTGCTGTTCAGCAACGATTGACGAATATTGGTTTTCCGGTTCGGGTCGATGGGGTATTTGGCTATGAAACCGATGATGCAGTTCGGGCATTTCAAGCTTCAAACGGCTTAACCCCCGATGGCGTTGTTGGCCCCGCAACGGCTCAAGCTCTCAGGTCCGACTATCGAGTGGCTTACAGACCCGCAAATAGTTGCGGTCGTCCAAGCTGTGGCAAAACCTTTTATCCACCCGTGTCAACTTATCCACCCGTGTCAGCCGGCCCCGTAGTTAGAGAAACTCTTAAATACGTTGTTTCAATCCCATCGGACAATCCAGAGCGGCTGTATCGGGTTCAGCGATTTGCACCTGGTGCATTTTTTGCAACGTCCCGCCTGGGAACGTACATTAATGCGGGCTCTTTTACCGAACGGGATTCTGCTGAAGCCCGGGCTGCTGAACTGCGGGCATTCGGATTAGATGCCCAGGTCAGATATAGAGACTTCTAACTTTTCCAACGTTTGTCAGGAAGTAGGCGTAATTAATTATTAAGAAGGATGGAGGGAGTTGCCCCCCTCCATCCCCAAAATCATTGGGTTCTCCCTGCATCCCGTCTTAACCCTTCGGGCCACAGCTATAATGAGTCCCACCTACGGATCTGCACTATGAAGTCCCAATGGGAATCCTTTCTACAAAATTTGGGAGAGTGGCGGGGGACGTTTACTCGCTTCTCGCCTCAGGGAGAGCTGCTAGGCGAGACACCGACCGTTATTTCCTTTGAAAGCTTAAATAATAATCAATCCGTCCGTCAGATTGTTCGCCATTATGCAGCGGGGGTAGAAACGCGATCGAAGGCTTCTCTGGAAGGGATTGCCCCTGTAGAAGAAAAGGTGCTGGAATATGGCTCCGTCGGAGGAGGCTTACTGTTCTTCGAGCAGGGGGCATTTTCTCAGGGTTCGATTCAGTTTGGGCCATTTTCAGAATTTGGAGCAGAATTGGGGTTTATTGAAACAGCCGAGGGTGCGCCTGGAAATCGTCGTTTACGGTTGGTGCAGCTATTTAATAAGAATAGTCAGCTGGATCAGTTAACGTTGATTCGAGAGCAACGGACAGGAACCCATCCGGCCAAAAATCCGCCCCTCAGGCTAGAAGACCTGATCGGTGACTGGCAGGGAGAAGCGATGACCCTCTATCGTGATTTGCGAAACCCGGATACTTTTCCAACCCATCTAAAACTGACCCTGGACAATCGTCGTCTGGTTCAGCAGCTTGCCTATGGTGAAACTGGGTCGCGCCACATGATGACCTCTACCGCGACGATCGAGGGTTCTGTCCTGAATTTTGATCAAGGTTCTCAGCGCATCCAGGTTGTCCTATTGCCAGAGGGGGCTTCCTCCACCTCTCCCGTGGAAATTAAATTAAGGGAACCCTTTTTCCTGGAGGCTGGTTGGTTGATTCAGCCCCATCTGCGACAACGGATGATTCGCAGCTATAACAGTAAGGGAGAGTGGGTGAGCCTGACCCTGGTGACGGAACAAAAGGTTTCTTAGTATGAAAACACTGGCAATTTTACTGACATCCCTGATTGTGGCAGGCTGGATTGGCGCGATCGCCATTCTCTCGGTTCAGAACTTTACACCCGTTTCCCTTAAATTCCTTCGATTTGAGTCATTCCAGATTCCGGTAGGTTTAGTCTTAGCATTCAGTGTGGGGTTAGGTGTGGTGGGTGCCGCGATCGTCCCCCCCTTGCTTGGTATTTCCAGTACTGGAGAAACCGAAGACGATTACTAATACCAATTTAAAAAATGAAGGTTGCCGATGGGTGTGTGGGGGCTTCGCCTCCAGCCAGGGGTTCCATCCTGCACCCCATCCCCAATCCGCCCTGTTCGCTATTGAAATTGGTATAGGGAATGGGAATTCAAGACGCCTCCACTTTTCCCCCCTATGCTGCACCCTATCCCCCTCACCCTTTAAAAGAATGGCAACCTGGCTTTGTGTTAAACAGTGCGGTGCTTGCTGTCATTTAGACCCCACAGACCGCCCCGACCTGGCAGAATATCTAACTCCTGATGAACTTACCCTCTATCTCAGCATGGTTGGAGATGGGGGCTGGTGTGTAAACTTTGACCACGCAACGCGAGAGTGTCGCATCTATGCAGATCGTCCCCGTTTTTGTCGGGTTGATCCAGAGGTCTTTCACGATCTGTTTGGCATCGAGCCAGAAGCATTAAATGATTTTGCGATCGACTGCTGCCGTGAACAGATTGAGGGGGTTTACGGCGATCGTAGCCTGGAAATGATTCGGTTTGATCAAGCGGTAGGAATTTAATACCAATTTGAAAAATGAAGGTTGCAGATGGGGGTGTGGGGGCT
>JBAUTA010001030.1:0-5514 GCA_049581985.1 Kovacikia sp. | reverse complement strand
GCACTGATTGTTCAGAAGTACGGGGGGAGTTCGGTGGGGTCGGCCGATCGCATCCAGGCGGTTGCGCAGCGGGTCTACCGCACTGTACAAATGGGAAATTCTTTAGTCGTAGTGGTTTCCGCCATGGGCAAAACCACCGATGGATTGGTCAAACTTGCCAACGACATTTCTTCCAACCCCAGTCGGCGCGAGATGGACATGCTACTCTCTACGGGAGAGCAGATATCGATCGCCCTCCTGAGCATGGCATTACAGGAATTGGGCCAACCTGCCATCTCCCTCACCGGTGCCCAGGTAGGAATTGTTACCGAAGCCGAATATAGCCGCGCCCGGATTTTGCGAATTGCCACCGATCGGCTCAGCCGCCACCTGGCGGAAGGGAAAGTGGTTGTCGTAGCAGGATTTCAGGGCATTAGCAGTGCTGACAATCTGGAAATTACCACCCTCGGTCGGGGCGGATCGGACACCTCCGCCGTTGCCCTGGCAGCCGCCCTCAAAGCAGATTACTGCGAAATTTATACCGATGTTCCCGGCATCCTTACGACGGACCCCCGTTTAGTGCCTGACGCCCAGCTTATGGCAGAGATCACCTGTGATGAAATGCTGGAACTTGCCAGCCTGGGGGCAAAGGTTCTCCATCCCCGTGCTGTCGAGATTGCGCGGAATTATGGCATTCCTCTAGTGGTGCGCTCTAGCTGGACGGAGGATCCTGGCACCTGGGTGGTTTCGCCTACCCCCAAACCCCGCCCCTTAGAGGGGCTAGAACTGGTTTTGCCCGTCGATGCGGTCGAGTTTGATACGGACCAGGCAAAGGTGTCATTATTGCGGGTGCCCGATCGCCCCGGTGTGGCTGCTCGGCTGTTTGGCGAAATTGCCTCCCAGGATCTGGATGTGGACCTGATCATCCAATCCATCCACGAAGGCAACTCCAACGACATCGCCTTCACCGTCGTCAAGAATTCCCTGAACCGTGCCGAAGCTGTTGCAAATGCGATTATTCCGGCCCTGTGCGATCCTGCTGGGGAAAATGGGGCACAGGCGACGGAGGACAGGGGAAATTCCCGGTTAGATACGGCTGAGGTGATGGTGGAGCAGACGATCGCCAAGGTGTCGATCGCGGGTGCGGGCATGATTGGTCGTCCTGGGGTTGCTGCCCAGATGTTTTCCACCCTTTCCGCCGCAGGCATCAACATCCAAATGATTTCCACCTCGGAAGTGAAGGTCAGTTGCGTCATTGCCCAGGATGATTGTGATAAGGCGATCGCAGTTCTGTGTCGGACATTTGAGGTGACGAGTTCACCGATCGGGAAGGCTGAAGGAAGGCGGGGAGAGGGAGAGAGAGGAAGAGAGGGAGAGGGGGAGAAAGGAAGAGGAAGAGAGGAGGGGAGCCTCGCCAAGGAATTCAAGTCATTCTCCCAAATCCTGAATCCCACCCACCTACCCACCCCCGTCCGTGGCGTCGCCCTTGATCTGAAACAAGCTCGTCTGGCGATTCGTCATGTTCCTGACCACCCTGGGATGGCAGCAAAAATCTTTAATCTGTTGGCGGCGCAGAATATTAGCGTAGACATGATTATTCAGTCTCAGCGCTGTCGGGTGGTCAATGGCATCACCACCCGTGACATTGCCTGTACAGTTGCCCAGATGGATGGCGAAGCCGCCCGCCTGACCCTGGAGAAGGCAGCGATCGAACTCGGTTATGGCGAAGTCTCGGTGAATCCGGCGATCGCCAAAGTCAGCATTGTCGGCTCTGGCATGGTGGGTCAACCGGGGGTTGCTGCCCGGATGTTTGCGGCTCTGGCAGACCACCAAATTAATATCCAGATGATTGCGACTTCAGAGATCAAAATTAGTTGTCTGGTTGCCGAAGCCGATGGCGTCAAGGCCCTGCAAATTATCCACGCAGCCTTTGGCTTGTCTGGGATGCAGAAGATTCAGGTGCCAGCGTAAGATGACACCGTCTGCCACTGCTGCTGAGCCTGAACCTATTGCGGCAACCTCTTTTATTGTCTGTGGACTGGGTAGCCTGGGGCAATATTGTGTGTCTTTGCTGAAAGAGTTTGGGGTGGAAGTCAGCGGGATTGATTGTGTCCAGACCCAGCAGTGGGAAATTCCCAACTTGCCGGAGCTTTTAAGTGAACTATTGATTGGCGATTGCCGTCAGCCAGAGTTACTGGAACGGGCCAAGATTCGACGCTGTCGGGCAATTTTGCTGGTCACTAGCAATGAGCGGGTGAATATTGCGGCGGCATTTGCAGCCCGATCGCTCAATCCCCAGGTGCGGCTGGTGATCCGGTCAGCCCAGGAGAATCTAAATGAATTGCTAGGGAAGCATTTGGGCAACTTTGCAGCCTACGAAGCCTCCCAACTGCCAGCCTCTGCCTTTGCCCTGGCAGCCTTAGGGGATACTACCCAGGGCTTTTTTAGCTTAGAAGGAACTTCCTTACGGGTTGTGCAGGAGGTGGTTCCGCCAGAGAGTCGCTGGTGCAATATCCGTCAGGTTTACGAACTCAACACCTCATCCCGCCGGGTGCTGAATCATACAACGGGTGCCCCGTCCCTATCTAACTCATTTTATCAATGGGAACCGGATGCCAGAATTCAGGCAGGGGACACCCTGGTCTATATCGAAACCACCGAGCGTTTATCTAGCTTATCTGTCCCCCTTAGGGTTGAATCCAGGAGGTTTCAGCGGATCTTCCATATCCTCTTGTGGCATAACCTGAAGCCAATCCTGAAGCAATTCTGGCGAGACAGCAACCAGACTCAGAAAGTCGCGATTCTTTCCAGCGGGATCATGCTGAGTCTGTTTTTGTGTGGAACAGCGTTCTACAAACTGCAATATGCTGACCTGAGTCTGAAAGAGGCGCTGAATCTGGCGATCGTTCTGATTCTGGGGGGCTTCGATAATCTGTTTGGCGGCGGTTTGACCCTGTCTTTTCCGATTCCCTGGTGGTTGTATCTCTTCAGCCTGACGATGACCGTAGCAGGGACTATTTTTATTGGAATTCTGTATGCCATGCTAACCGAGCGGGTTCTGGCGGCAAGGTTTCAATTCATGAGGCGGCGTCCGTCCGTCCCCAAAGGGGCGCATGTGGTGCTGGTTGGTTTGGGTCGGGTGGGACAGGAAGTTGCCAAATTAATGCAAGAACTCAGACATCCCTTAGTCGGTGTTCATTCAACCTCCCTCGATGCAGATATTTTGCCCCAGGTTCCGCTGATTTCAGGAAGAATCAGGGAAGGTCTACACCGGGCCAATCTGGCAACCGCAAAGAGTGTGATTGTGACAACCGACGACGAAGTAGCGAATCTGGAAATTGGGCTGATGGCTCGCATGGCTAATCCCCGCTGTAATTTAGTGTTGCGTACCCTCGATCCGCAGTTTGGGGAAAATGTAGCGCGATTGTTGCCCGATGCCAGAGTTTTAATTGCCTATGCCCTGGCGGCAGAAGCATTTGTGGGGGCTGCTTTTGGCGAAAATATTTTGAATTTATTTCACCTCAACGATCGCACAATTCTGGTCACCGAATACCAGATCGAAACAGGCGATACCTTAAACGGATGGCTGTTAGCCGAAATCGCCTACGGCTATGGCGTGGTTCCAATTCTGCACCAGAAGCAAAACTATCGGTTTTCCCGACTCATGCCTTCGGATGATGTTCGGTTGCAGGTGGGCGATCGGCTTGTGGTCCTGGCAACGATCGAAGGACTCCAGCGCGTAGAACAGGGAAGAACTTTTGATCGCTGCTGGCTGGTGCGGGTCGAAAAAGCCCTGTCCCAGGAAGCTTCATTTGAGGGCGCAACCACGATCGCCCGCATTTCCAGTTGCGACCTCAGTGTTGCCAGAAGCGTCATGGCGCAACCGCCTGCAACCCTTGCCCAGCCCCTCTACAAACACCAGGCTCTCCGTCTGGTTCGAGAACTCAATAAGATCCAGGTGAAGGCGCATCTGATCAGGGGGGAGCATTGAAGGTGGGGGTATGGGACGACCCTACGCTGGCACAAGTTTCACCAGCATGACCCGATCGCCCACATTCAACTCAATCTGATGGTTGGTTAGTTTTGCCTGGGTGACGGTTAAACTGCCGTCGTCACCCAGGCTATAGATGGCAGCACTGCGAATCGGCTGTTGCAGTTTCAGCATTGTGGGCATGGCTGGCGGCTGAATCTCCCGTGGTGAAGTGGTGCTGGTATCATTGCTGGAGACTTCATGCCAGAGAGCCAGGTAGAAAGTCCGATCGCGCTTCTGCAACAGGACATGATGCACGTATTGGATGCGATCGTAGGTGGTCACCCGCTTTGAGATAGGTTCCCGATAGTTGCGCACCGGACGCACCTGAAGCGTGTAAGCTAACCGGCCAGGCGCAAACTGTGTCCCCGGATCTTGTAGCAGTTTGATCAGATTTTGCATGGCTGTGTACGCAGGTTTTGGCGTTAAATCATGGTGCAGAAGCCCAAAATTTGCCTCACGGTTAGACTTTCCCGGATCGGAAAAGGCATCTACGAACTCATAGGAACAGATGCGTTGAACGTTTTTGCGAAAGAACTCCAGAAACAGGCGCGGCATGTACCTGGCATGAACCTTTTCTGAAACCGACTGCTTAAACGTGGAATATCCGGTTTCAGTGGTTGCCATCGGTTTTGGTCTAAACGGCGGACTGTAGGTATCCAAGGCGTAGGGAAATTCGTCGATATTGATTGAAGGGAAATTGCTGTTCCAGTAATACTTTTGGATCGTGTTGTAGGCAAAGGGGTAGCTGAACGGATTGCCGCCAGGATAGGGGTGAAAGTTGCCCCAATCCACTGCGCTGGCGAGGCTTCCCGCTGGCAGCGGATTGGGTTTGCCGCCCCCCGGATCATAGGTGACCCCCAGGGCAGGACCAATCACCTTAATCCTGGCTGTTGCCGGATCTCGTTTAATTGCGGCATACAGATCTTTCTGAAACGCTATCACCCCCCCTGGAAAGCCTTGCCCTTTATAGCGTTTATTAAAGCGGGAGGCATCCCAAAACAAATCGGGTTCATTCGGTCCTTCAACGGCGTCGATCCTGGCACCGGCACGATTAGCGGCTTTAATCCGGTTGACGATCGCCTGAATCGTTTGCTCATCCCCATTCGAGCGATCAGGAACATCCGCTACCAGGGTCATTCGAATCCCGCTTTTGCCCAGATCCTGCGCCCGGTTGCGATAATAACCATCCCGCACGTTGCGAATACCGGCGGTAATTAGCTTCTGTTTAACCTCGGCATACCGCTGGTAGTAGGGGGTGTCGGTGTAACTCCAATGGGAGCCAACGCAGAGACTATCTACAAAACTGTCTGCACTGCGGGCCACTTCCGCCGCCGAACTATCAGGTCGAGGGGCGATGATCGCTATCACCAGGGTACTAACAGCCAGCAGTGCCGCAGCGACCCACAGCAGCAAACGGTGAGGCGATCGTTTCATCCAAATCTCCTGCAGGGAAAGCGTCTTATACCAATTTAAAAGATGAAGGTTGCAGATGGGGGTGTGGG
>JBAUTA010001029.1:0-3776 GCA_049581985.1 Kovacikia sp. | reverse complement strand
TGAAGGAGGGGGGGGACGAAGGAGGAGGGCAGGAGGGATGAAAGCGTTTCAGCTCAACCTTTGCCGTTTCGCCTTTTGTCCCTCTGCCAATCAAGCTCATAGAGCTTCACCTCTTTCAAAAAAATGTAGTAGCTCCACAGGACGGAGAGCGTAAAGCCTGCCATGCCCTGACGATACATGCCGTACCCAAGATACTGCTGGACAAATTTAGCGGGGGGCTTCAGCAGCAGGCGCAACCAGTTAAACCGATCGCCCCCCAGGTGGGACTGCTTCGCATCCAGATCGGTGTATTTGTTGAACCGGATGACTAAATCGCTAATATCGCGGAAACCGTAATGCCAGATGATGCCCGGTAGCTGAATCACGGGTGCATCCTTGACATCAGGCCCCTCGTGCACCAGCACATTCTTAATCTGAAATACGGTTTTGTTATACAGGCGGGTGTGGCTTTCCGGGCGGGTATCTAACCACCTATCCCAAAAATCACCTATTCGTAGGGCCGAAAATGCATGCGCTTCCAGGTGGGGCTGGCACTTCCAGGCAAGCAGCTCCGTCGCCAGCCTGGGGTCTACCACTTCATCCGCATCAATGAAAAAGATCCAGTCATAAACCGCCTGTTCAGCCCCAAAGTTGCGCTGTTCAGCGTAGCCGTTCCAGGGATTGGAGTAGACCTGGCAACCCATCTCCTGGGCAATTTTTGCCGTGGTGTCCTGACTGCCACCATCCACGACCACAATCTCATCGGAGAACGATAGGCAGGAACGAATTGCATTGGCGATGCATTCTTCCTCATTCTGGGCAATGATCACCGTAGAAATTTGGCGAAGAACAGAACTGCAACGCCGCTGATCATTTTCTGTGAAAGGGGTGGATGTGACCATTAGAATGACTTCCTTAAATAATGCGCTTTTTCATAGAGGGCCAGCGTATCCTGGGCAATGCATGACCAACTATAACGCTGGGCTGTTATCTGGGCATTGCGGCGCAATTGTTCCAGATAGGGACGATCGCCCATTAACCGCTCCAATGCCTGCACGATCGCAGTCGTGTTACGGCAGGGAATGACGATCGCATCCTGCCCATGCCGGACAATTTCCATCGGTCCCGGAGTCTCGGTGGTAATCGGAGCTAGACCACAGGCCATGGCTTCAATCAGGGCCAGGCCGAACCCTTCCGAAATCGTCGGGAAAAGTTTAATCTGGTGCCCACGCAACAGGTCAGGCAGGCTTGCATGGGTGTAACAGGGAACCACTTTGACCCGATCGCGCACACCCGGATCAAAGTCTGCGTAAACTTGCGCCGCCGGACAGTCCGTTCCCAGCAGGCTGACCTCCACCTGGGGATAGTTCACCAGAATCTTGTTCAAGGCTGGAGTGGCATACTGCACCCCTTTGCGGACAATGTAGGTGCCAATCTGGGCAATCCGGAGAGGAGCCGTTGCGGGCAATGGGTCAAAGGGTAAGTTGAGAAATGCTTCAGGAATGCCGTTGGCAATGATATGGGCTTTTTGGGAATCAACTCCCAGGTGCTCGACCGCATAGTCGCGATCGCGACTGTTCAAAAACAGCACCAGATCCGCAAACCGCATAGATGCTGCCGATTCCCAAAGCCGAATACTGCCCCGGTAAAGCGGATATTTCCAGCTAAACTGCAAATGGCCCCGCTGCACTTCCTCCCCATATTCCAGGTGCTCAATGTGCTCCAGCCCATGACAGCGGGCAATCATCAACGGTCGGTCCCAGGACTTCCGTCGCCAGGCTGCCCACAGCCAACCATCGCCCGTGGAGGCATCCACCACATCCAGCCCCTGCTGGCTATCCAGGGACGCAATCCGGGAAGCGACAAATTCAGGAAACGCCGCAACCTTCGCCAGGGGATGGAGTTTGTCCGGCAGACTATCCAGCGAATAATAGCTAACCTGATGTCCTAACTGTTGATATTCCTGACCTAGCCGCCAGGTCACCCCCGCCGCTCCCGCGTTGATATTGAAGTTGTAGTGACAGGTAAACAGAATGTTCATGGGGTAAGAAGGGTTAGGTTGTCAGGTACCAGTTCATTGGGTGCATGGGTCACTTCAGCACTCAGCACTCAGCACTTAGCACTTAGCACTCAGCACTTAAAACAGAGGCCAATGGCTCGTTGTGATGGGTGCCTGCGACCTGGAGCAAAAGGGATTCTAAGGTCTGAAAGTTTTTAGCGGCATCGAATTTTTGCTCGACGATTTTCCGTCCTTGTTCGCCCATGGCCTGTCCCAGGCGTGGGTTTGTCATGAGGGTGCGAATGCTGTGGGCAAGGGCAGCGCGATCGCCGGGTTGCACCAATAGCCCGGTTTCCCCAGACGTGACCATTTCGGGAATTGCGTTTAGCTGAGTTGCCACAACTGGCAAGCCTGCGGCCATTGCCTCAATGAACACCCAACCAAAGGGTTCAGCATAGGTTGGTAAAACAAACACATCTGCCTGCTGGTAAAGCGCCAACCATTCTGGAGTGTAAGCGCGGATATTTGGATAGAGATGAACATGGGGATGGGAACAGACGATCGGGGCTTGCGTCACCAGATGTAATTCAGCTTCTTCTCCAAAGTTTTCCAAAAATACAGCGAGTAAATCCTGTCCACCCTTGCGCTCAAAGTCACCACCCACAAACAGAATTTGGTAGGGTCTGGGAGTCGGGTTGGCGATCCTGGCGGGTACGGTAATTTGTTTTAAATTAACGCCAGGGTAAATCACCTGTACCTTAGCAGCGTCAATCGCGTAATCTTCAATCACCGATCGACGCGCGGCTTCAGAGAAGGCAACCACCCTTGCCGCTGCGGCATAAACCTGCTTCTCCAAGTAAACATTGGGTGCATAGGTCCAACGATAGGCAGGCAAGGTTTTAATTCTAGAAGCCTGGGCAGCTGTCATATCTAAGGTGACGACGGTAGGAATCGTTTTCATCAGATCCAGACAGGCAAATCCCAGAATTTGGGTGTGTAGATGCAGCGCCGCATACTCCATCTGATTTAGCTTGCGGATAGCTAACCGCCGCCCCAACAAAGCAAAACCAAGTTGGATGCGAAACCAGTGTAAGTCCAGATTTTGGGTTTGGAACCAACGATTTGGAATCTGTAAACTGAGCAATCGATTAATCAGGCGAACTGGTAGTTCCCGGTCTTCGTTATACCAATAGAAATCGGTCTGACAATGGGAGGATTGGTTAAAATAATTCCTCATCAGATCACCATAGGTACGGTGACCTAAATAGCTTTCGGCAATAGAAAGAACTCGCATAGAACTGTTCATCATGAGTTCAATAAAAGGAACTAGTAGGACGAAATCGTCAGGGTTAAGATGCAATCTGGAATAGATGATCGAGGGCTGCGTAAACGGCAGGATTGGAATAATGGTGTTGAAACGTAGCATCAATCTGTTGGGAAAGCAGTTGAGCCAGTTCTGGTTCGTTGAGCAGACGGAGAATCTGATCGGCATACAGGCTGGCATCATCGGTGATAAAAGCATTGACGCCATCGACTAAGCTCATGCCAGAGGCTCCGGTACGGGTGGTGACGATCGGAATTGCATGGGCCATTGCTTCCTGCAATTTGACTTTAGTTCCCGCACCACTCAACAAAGGACAGATGACAATTTTCGATTTCCCATAAATTTCCGACAGATTGGGAACATACCCCAAAGCAGTAATATTGGGTGCCAGGGCGGGATCAATGGGAACCGCCTGGGAGACGCTACCCGCGATCGCAAATCGAACGTCCGGTCGCACTCGAACAACGCCTGGAA
>JBAUTA010001028.1:0-2941 GCA_049581985.1 Kovacikia sp. | reverse complement strand
GATGCGTCCGAGCAGGTAGTTGGTCTGCCCGCAGTCGGTCCAACCGGAATCGATTTTGATATTCAGGTCGTTGAGAAATTTTTCGGCTTTGTTGGACAGTTTGTAGGAGTAGTGCTATAGCATTGCGAATCAATCACGGTGTATAGGGCCTGCGACGGTTGGTGAGCACCCAACCGAACGCTGGAACTCCTGGTGAGGGGCGAGATCCCCACTCCCCTTGCTGCAATTTTCATTATTTAAAGTTGGTATGATAGGGTGCATCCGCAGCGCAGCACTCTCTAAGTCTTATACTATACTGCGTAAGCTCATAGATTGGGCTGTGGGGGATGGGTGGGCGGTGCCCCCAGCCAGGGGTAAAATCCCTACACCCTGCTTGAAAAAGCGAACTTGATGCCCTGGCAAAGTCTATCGCTGGCGGGTCACAAAGAGCAGAGGATATGGGAACGGGAAAATCAATCTTACGCATGATTTGGGCCATAGTGCTGGCGGTTGTCCTGGTGGGTTGTGGCAGTATGGGTGGCGGCCCCGGATATCAGCTGGTAGAACGGGCGATCGGGCTGGAACTCAGCCAAACTCAACAGGAATTGAGCCAGCAACTCCGGTTAGCCTCTCAGCCCACCGAACTTTCCATCAAACGGGTAAAAATTACCGAGCAGACCCCCCTGATTATTCAGGACTTACCTTCTTTTCGAGTCAAGGGAACCTATGACTACACAGTTAAATTGCCTACCCGACAGGTAACCCAGCGGCAAAATCCATTTGAGGTTTACCTGCAACGCCAAATGGAAGGTAAAACCTGGCGAGTGGCGCGGCTGCAAATGGATAAAGATGGAACCCCGATTTGGGTAACGCAACGAGTTGAGTAAGCCCCCATTTCCCTGCGTTGGTATGGGCAGAACGCAGGGAAGCGAGGAATCTCCCGGTTGGCGACAAATTGGTATGCTTTATGACGCTGGCGCTTTGCTTAGCATGACCCGATCAATCGTGCTTAGGAGGTCTCCTATTGTTTGTAAACGATAAAGCCTGCGATCGCATCCAGCAATGCCGCTGGCTCGTCTGCGCGCACGGCATGGCCACTATTTTCGAAAATCCGCAGGTCTGAATTAGGAATTGCTTTGGCAATTTCTTCTGAAAACTCTGGCGGACAGATCCAATCGTGTTTAGCCCCAATCACCAGGGTGGGAGCGGTGATTTTGGCCAACTGTTGCCGCACGTCGTAGGAACGGAGAAAGCCTCCAAACGCCACATTGATCGCATCGGGCGAGAGAATTGCCCGGTCCCAGGCTTTTGCTGGGGGCGCATCTGGTTCGGCGGTGATGGAATAGAGGGTGCGAGTTACCCGAAAATATTCCCGTAGTTGCGCTTCATTTTCAAAGTTACCGTCCCAGAGGCGTTGGGCGATCGCCTTCTGTTCCTCGGTTCCCCGTTCTGCCAAAATCTCCTGGGCTCGTTCCAGAAACCGGGAGTCAGGCACGGTCACAATAGCAATTAAATGGGATACATTTTGGGGAAACCGACTGGCGTAGGTCAACGCCACCATGCCCCCATAGGACGCACCAATCACCACAATTTTGTCGAGTCCTAGATGCTGGCGCAGCGCTTCCATATCCTCGACGTTATTATCCAGCGTGTAGGTTTCTTTGGGACCCCGCGCCGACCTGCCCTGACCCCGGTGGTCAAAGTAAACCAGTTGCATCTTCCGACTCAAGGGCGAGAAGGTGGGCTTGAATCCGGTATGGTCTGCCCCCGGTCCACCGTGAATCAAAAATGCGATCGGCTTCTCCCGCATCCGGGATCCATCCACAACCAACCCGGAACCCTCTATATCAAAGTAAATTTCCGTATCTCGAATTTTTGCCCGCATGGGTCACCTTAAATTTTGCTTATTTACTTCCCCTTCCTAGCTCCCTGAAAGCCTCTCTGGCTTAATATAAGAGAATCAATAAAGAATCAATCATCAACGCTTTAGCTTAACCCTATGGCAAAGTTTAGCCGTACCTGGTGGGGACAACGCTGGATTGAGTCCCTGGAATCCTTTACCGATTCCGGTCGGTTGAGTCGGGGACGCTCCTATGCCAGCGGCGGCAAAATCTTGGAGTTCAAAATTACTAAAGGCAAGATTGAAGCGACGGTGCGTGGATCCGTCAATCCCTACTTTGGGGTTTACAAAGAACCCAGGTACAAGACCGTGATCGAGGTGAAGCCGATTCCCCCAAACGGGTGGGAGCAGGCGATCGCCCATCTCTCTGCCAAGGCCAGCTTCGTTTCTAAGCTGCTGCTGGGCGAGATTCCTACCAATGTTGAAGACGTATTTGCAAAGCTAGGCTTGCACCTGCTGCCCTTCAGCCGGGTTGATTTCAAAACCAGTTGCTCCTGTCCCGATTACAGCAATCCCTGTAAGCACATTGCCGGACTTTGCTACCGTGTTGCCAGCGAACTCGACTCCGATCCCTTCCTGCTGTTTCAACTACGCGGCCTTTCTAAGGAAGATCTGCAAGCCGAGTTGCGAAAATCGCCGCTGGGTGAAATTCTTTCTGCGGAGCTGGATCAAACAAATCAACCTCCCGTCAAGGCAGAGAGCTACTATACCCCTCCCCAAAAAGATGACAGCAAGGTTGCCGTCGATCTAAAACACTTTTGGAGTGGAGCGAAACGATTACCACAGGCGATCGATCCGCCGTCTCAAAATGCCCTCCCCGCTGTCCTGATCAAAAAGCAGGGAGACTTCCCCCCATTCTGGAATAAAGACCATTCCTTTATCGAAACAATGGAAGGCCTTTATGAACGAGTGCGAACCAAAAACCGGGACGTCATGTAATTGGGGTACTTATTAGACTGCTTTAGCGTGAGGATTCCACTGGAATCCTTTCTCACAATCTAAAGTAGGATCGCTATAGCAATACCTTTTGGAGTGCTGAACCATCAGCATGGATGATTGGTA
>JBAUTA010001027.1:0-4579 GCA_049581985.1 Kovacikia sp. | reverse complement strand
GGTGGCAAGGGAGAGCGCTTCTGGCCCCTGAGTCGAAAGCATCGCCCGAAGCAATTTCTGAGTTTGGACGGAAGTGGAAGAAGTTTGCTGCAAGCCACTGCCGATCGCCTTTTACCGATCGCAGGTGGCTGGGATAAGCTGTGGGTAATCACAGCCTCCCACCTGGCAGATGGGGTGCGAGAACACCTCCCAGAGCTACCTGAGGAAAACTTACTGGTAGAGCCAGAAGGCCGGGATACCGCCCCTGCTGTAGTCTGGAGTACCCTCAAAATTGCTCAACGCTATGGTAAAGATGCGGTTCTGGGATTTTTCCCTTCAGATCATTGGATTGCAGAAGAGGAGACATTCCAGGCAACCTTAAGAGCCGCGGCTGAACTGGCAGCAAAGCAGACTGCTATCGTGACCTTGGGCATTGCCCCAACCTTTCCCGCAACGGGCTATGGGTATATCAAACAGGGAGAAGAAGTTGGGTTGTATGGGGCACTGCCCGCCGCTGATTGTGCTGGTTTTTTGGCTTACCGGATCGATCGCTTTACTGAAAAGCCCGATCGGATTGCAGCGAACCAATTTTTAGCCAGCGGAAACTTCAGTTGGAACAGTGGCATGTTTGTTTTTCGGGCAGGGGTAGCGCTGGAAGAACTGCTAATCTATGCTCCGGAAATTATCGGACCTCTGGAGGAGAAAGGGGTGGCGGCCTATCCCGATCTTCCCAAGAAAAGTATTGACTATGCCCTGATGGAAAAAACCCAGCAGGCTTACGTGTTGCCTGTTTCCTTCGGTTGGGATGACCTGGGCGACTGGAACGCGATCGAGCGGTTACTGAAGGGCGAAAACCCTAACGTGGAGCTGGCAAAGCATGTGGGTATTGACACCCACGGAGCTTTGTTCTATGCGACCGATAAGGATGATTTGATTGTCACGATTGGCCTGGAAGACACCGTAATCGTCCGCGATGGCAAAATCACCTTAATTGTTAAAAAGGACCGGACTCAGGAAATCAAGGACGTACTGCGGGAAATTCAGGCAAATCCTCAATTTAAAGATCTGCTTTAACTGAAATTTGGGGTATTTAGCTGTTAGCGTTTAGGGGTTAGGTTGCTTGGTCACCGGGTATGGGTCATCTGCAAGACGCCTTGTCAGAAGCTCAATCCCAACCAATGGCCTACACCCTATCCCCTACCCCCTCCTGCCTGATTAATGTTTTCACGTCTTGCCCAAGCTAGTTCCCGCCAGCGAGAGATAGCAGAGGTTGTTCTGCGGAATGGCTGGGGCTATATGCGGCGATTGCTGACAGGGACCAAAGCCGAAGAACCTCAACTCCCGCCTCCGGCAGTCCTACGAAATATCCTGGTTGAGCTGGGACCCGTTTATGTCAAGTTGGGACAACTACTCAGTACCCGTCCTGACCTCTTGCCTCCAGAGTATATTACTGAACTCACCGCATTACAGGCGGAGGTGCCTTCAGTGCCCTGGGTGGATGTGGAAATCGTGCTTCGCCAGCAGTTGCGTCGTCCGCTAGAGGAGGTTTTCGCAACGGTTAATCCCCAGCCCGTTGCCGCTGGTTCCATTGCCCAAACTCACCGCGCTACGCTAATTGATGGGCGGGAGGTTGCCCTCAAGATTCAGCGTCCGGGAATTGAACTCATTGTTGAGCAGGATATCTCGCTGATTCGGAGTCTCGCAGATCTGGTATCTCGGACTAACTTTGGGCGTTACTATGACCTTAAAGCGTTGGCTGAAGAATTTGCGATCGCCCTACGGGGAGAACTCGATTTCTTTCAAGAAGCAACCCATACTGATCAACTCCGACGCAATCTAGCTGTTAGCCGATGGTTTGACCCTACCCGTCTGGTAATTGCCGAAATCAACTGGGATCTCACGACAGAAAAACTTCTGGTGATGGAATGGCTGGATGGAGTGCCCCTGTTAGCAGCAAATTTTGCTGGATCGTCAGAGGACAAAGGCGATTCCATTGGGGAACGGCGTGCCATCGTTAGTTTGCTGGTCCGGGCCTTTTTTCAGCAAATTTATATTGATGGTTTCTTCCATGCGGATCCCCATCCCGGAAACCTATTTTACTTAAAAGACGGTCGGGTAGCGCTGCTGGACTGTGGCATGGTGGGGAAACTGGACCCCCGCACCCAACAGATTTTGACGGAGATGCTGCTGGCGATCGTCAATCTGGACGCCCAACGTTGCACTCAATTGACTCTGCAACTGGCAGAATCCCTCCAGACGGTCAATTTAGCTCGCCTGGAGAATGACTACGATCTCCTGCTACGGCGCTACTATAACCTCAATCTATCGCAGGTAAACTTCAGCCAACTGTTCTACGAAATTCTTCAGAAAGCCCGTGCCAATCATCTGCGGATTCCGGGAAATATGGGGCTATATGCCAAAACCCTATCAAACTTAGAGGGTGTTGCCCGCAAGCTGGATCCAGAATTTAACCTGTCGGATCAAATTAAGCCCTTGATGACTGATCTGTTCCAACGCCAACTGGTGGGTGAAGCGCCCCTCCAGGCATTGCTGAGAACTGCTCTGGATTTAAAGACCCTCTCCCTGCAATCCCCCCGTCAGATTGAACTGTTGCTAGAACGAGTTACCACAGAAACCCTGCAATGGAATCTGGTTGTGCGTGACATGGACTCTCTCCGCAGGAGTGTAGATGATTCAGCCAATCGGCTCTCTTTTAGTATCGTTGTTGGGGCACTGACGATCGGGGCGGCCCTGATCCTGGCAAATGACTCCACCGGACGTTTGTTCTGGATTAGTCTGACTCTATTTATTTCTGCCAGTTTTCTGGGTTTCTGGTTGATTGTAAGTATCCTGCGATCGGGACGGTTAAAGTAGTTGAGGTCGCTCCATTGAACGGAGCGGGTTTAGCCAAGGCCTCGGTTTGCTGTGGAGGGGGGCAGACTGGAAACAGCATTATGGGGGGTAATCTCCTTGAGCCTGAGAGATTTCGATCTTCGCCATCAGTATCGCAGCGATCGCCATCAGTTGCTGGAAAATTTCTACATCCCTTGCCTGGAACGTTCGCTGACCTACGATCGCGCTGTCGGGTTCTTTTCCAGCACCTCGCTAGCAGCCGCAGCCAAAGGCATCACAGCGCTGATTCGGGGCGGCGGCCAGATGCGGTTAATTGCCTCGCCTCACTTATCGCGAGCAGATGCCGAGGCGATCGTCCAGGGACTGAAGCAGCGAGAAGAGGTCATCACAGCCATCCTGCGCCACGAACTAGAGCAGCTCGATCAACTGGCCCATGATCGGTTAGGCTACCTGGCTTGGCTGCTGAGCAAAGAACGGCTAGAAATTAAGCTGGCTGTGCATCGAAACCCCTATCACCGCGGGCTTTACCATGAGAAGCTGGGTATTTTCCGAGATCCGGCTGGCAATGTGGTCGTCTTTACGGGGTCAGCGAATGAGAGCGCCAGCGGTTTCATCGACAATTTTGAATGTGTGGATGTCTTTCGCTCCTGGAGATCGGGGGACGATGAACGGATTGCTGAGAAGCTAGATAACTTTCAACGCCTGTGGGAGAACCAGACTCCAACCCTGGAAGTGATAGAGTTTCCTGAAGCCGCGCGTCGATCGCTCCTGAAATTGTGCCCAACGGAAGTGCCGAGCAGGGAGACAGCAACGATGACCAGTCGAGAAGGGCAGGGCACTTACGATACATCTGCCCCCAGCCCTGGCGATAGCACCGCTGGCTACCCAACCATTCCCCCCTGGCTGAACCTGCGTCCTTATCAGCAGCAAGCGATCGCCAACTGGTTTGCCAATCAGGGGCGAGGCACGCTGAAAATGGCAACGGGAAGCGGCAAGACCATTACGGCATTAGCGATCGCCACCCAGCTTTACGAAAAAATCCAACTGCAAGCGCTGATTATCGTTTGCCCCTATCGACATTTGGTGCAGCAATGGGCACGGGAGTGTCGCAAATTTGGTATCACTGACCCGATTCTGGCGTTTGAGAGTGTGAGCCAGTGGCAGGAGAACCTGTCGAATCAGCTTTACAACGTGCGGGCCAGGAATCAGCCATTTCTAACGGTGATCACGACGAATGCTACATTGATTACCCCAGGATTCCAATCTCAACTGCCCTATTTTCCGCAGCGAACGCTAATTGTGGGAGATGAGGCGCATAATTTGGGGGCGAAGCAATTAGAAGCCAAGTTACCTCGATCAGTCGGTTTGCGGTTGGCACTATCAGCCACACCGGAACGGTATTTTGATGAGCGGGGAACTGAGGCACTATTGAATTACTTTGGTGCGGTATTGCAACCAGAGTTTACGCTGCGAGATGCGATTCAGCAGCGGGCATTGGTTCACTACCTCTACTACCCACTTTTAGTGGAACTGACGGAGACGGAGAGCGAGGTTTATGCAGACCTGACAAGCAAGGTTGGACGGGCGATCGCCATTGGCGGGAATGAGGACAATGACAGCTTAACTGCGTTGCTCATGCAACGGGCACGGCTAGTTGGAGCAGCAGCGAACAAACTGGAGACGTTGAGGGAAGTCATGCGATCGCGCTTAAACACGAGCCACACGCTCTTTTATTGCGGTGATGGGT
>JBAUTA010001026.1:0-3272 GCA_049581985.1 Kovacikia sp. | reverse complement strand
GCTCATTGCTGTAGAGAAACACTTGAAACATAGACAGCACTTCCTCCTTGCTTAAAACTCCGTCGTCATTCCGATCAATCCTGGCAAATGTTTCGTCAACGTAGATGACTGGCAGATTGTAAACCCGAAACAGGGCAGCCCATTCGCCTTTATCTAAATTTCCACTTTCATCAGCATCTACTACATAAAACACGGCTTCAGTCAAATGCTGTAGCTCTTCCTGGTAGGTTTTGTCATTGAGAACGATCTTGTAATAGGCAAACCACTCTTCTAAACTCACACAGCCATCTTTTGAATGATGTAATTTTTGTTTGATCGCAGAGCGCATCCGATTCCATTGGAGCAAGAGGTATTGATTAAGATTTTTTTCGTAGGCTGGCGTACCTGGCTTCCATCCACGTAATGTCGCTAATCGTTGAGCCAATTGCTCAAAATCAGCAAGCTTTAAGACACCAAGATTCTGTACATCGTACATAGAAAATAGCTTCATCAACTTTCGCTTCTGAAATTCGGTTAGCATATTAACATCCTGTAAAATCTGTTACGATTCTGATTCGATGAAACACGTTTTTTCTGAGTAGAAAACATTAATAAATGAAGCGTTAAATCCCCTATCTGTTAAAGCTCTAATGACGATCTCTATGATTTTAAGTTAATAAAATTTTATCATGTTCCTAAATCTCTTAGAAAGTGCTTAAGAAGACTTCACCTGTCATTCGTTTTTTGTCGGATTGGTCTTTTAGTAAGTGCTGTTGTGAATCTGATGGAGTAAATTACTGGGGGTGAAAGCGGGATATGGTGTCTGAATTACTGCTAACTAAAGCCCGATTGTCCGACCCTTGAAACCAGCCACATCAAAATAGCGCGTTCGTCCTACCGTCTGGTATTTGAGGATCGTCTGTAAGCCATTAGCGGCGGGTTTAGATTCTCGGATCTCAGCCTTTGCTGCCACCGTTGTGGGTCCATTGATCAGGGCTTCTGTTAGCACACGACCAACCAACTTGCCTTTCGTGGCTAATTTCAAGTGCAGCAAGTTTGACAGGGTCAGAGGCACATCGGCATTCCCGACGGGTGCCTGATCCACAAAGCTTTGCTTAAAGTCAGGCCCGATCGCTGCCATGAGGTTGAACGTATCGGCACGACTAAAGCTACCGTGCATCCCCTGCCCTTGCTGCAAGAGGGTATCAGAGACGACCGCACCGCAGGCGGTTGGGGTGCCACAGCCCGTATCGAACGACTTGAAATTCACCACGATCGCTGGGGTTGGGGTCCGTGCAGACCCTCGTAAGTTAATGGCACTGAAGGGTAAGGTGCCAGGGATCTGCCCTAAAGCATCATCGACAAACAGCCCGCTCACATAGTCCTGCTTCACCAGAAAATCAACAATCTTAGCGGCCAGCGCTTTGCGGTTAGAGGCTTCTGGTAGGTAAATCAGATCAGAACCACCATTTGCGGCCACCACCACCGTGGGTGGTTTTGTCTTAGTCTGACCGAGCAGACCATTTTTGGTAAATTTCCCCCGCTTTGGATCAACCGCTGCATTTTGTTTGTCTGGGTCCGTCAACGGCTGCTTGAGTCCCTGGGCCAGGTCAATTGCGAGGAACCCCGGTGGCAGAAACCCAGATGGCACATCGGGATAGGACAGTGAGGCGGCGTAGCTGAGTTTGCTCTGCTTGCTGATTGTCGAAAAGCCGTGGTCAGCGGTAACGAACAGGTTGGTCGTTGCTTCCAGCCCTAGCTCCTTAAGAGCGGTGCGGATTTGAGTCAGGTTTTTGTCCATGTTCTGCCGTGCAGCCTTAGCCGTTGGGCCATTAATCCCAGGTGTGAGCGAGTTGAGACTATCCCCCTGGTTGTGCTGGGTGCCGTCTGGATCACGCGACCAGTAGACCAGTACAAATGGTTTCTGCCGTTGCTTGAAGAGGGGCAAGATGACTTTGGTGGTCACATCGGCAAAGTACTGCTGCTGCTCTGTATTGGGCACTTTCGCCCCAGGGGTGGTGCTATTACCAGGTTTCCCGTTGGCACCCCGGGACGGTGTAGACAACGGCAGGTTGTTTTGTTGCAGCAATGCTTTGAACTCTGCACTCAATGGGATTTCGGTTTCAGAGCCTGTGGCATCATCCACAATCAGGGTGGCATTCCCATTTTGTTGCGTCACATCTTGAATCAGGGTAGGGCCAACCTTACCAACAGCGGCAGTACTCAGTCCAGCATCTCTGGCGGCGGCTAAGAGGCTCTGTTCATTAAGAAAATTCTGGCCAAACTTAGCATTGATCTGCCGGATGACAGCATTATTTTCCAGGAAGGGCACCGGACTGCTGTTGGCACTTTTGACCGGAAAGCCCACATTGATGGTGTTGCTAAAATCTCCCGTGTCCCCCAGATAATGCCCCGTCGCGATCGCAGACGCATTCGCTGTCGTGAAGGTAGGAAACAGCGAGTGGCTGTTGACGAAGTTGACGCCCTGCTGACGGATTGCTTCCAGGGTCGGGGTATCGGTGGCATTGACAGACGTTGGGCGGAGTCCATCCGTGACGAAAACTACCACATTGTGTGCCTGGTTTGCCTGCTGGGATGGTTGAGGCGATTGCTGGCAGGCGACAACCACAAGTAAGGTTGCCAGCGCGACCAGCAAGACGGTTCGGAACGCTCTGGGGAGTCTGGGCCGGTAGTGCAGCATCGGGATTCCTGATAGACCTTGTCACTGATTGAATCATGCTGACTCCTAACATCAATGTGATTTAGTAAACACCAGGAAATTAAGACCACGACGTTAGCTAGGTTTCTGATGCCTGGGTGGCTAGAGCAAACAGTTCTCCCTCTGGTGTGTGACCGACAACATAAAGATCCAGCGACACGTCACCCACCTGGTAAACGGTCAGGTCGTTGAGATATTGCTTGAGCAAGGCAACTAACTCACGATAGCGGGCAGCGGTCGCTTTCTCCTCCTCCCCAAACCATTCCTGCTCTTCCGTAGCTGCGGCAAAGAAGTCATCTACTGCCAGCACTTTCACCGGAGCGGTAGGCGGATGGTTGGTCAGTTGGAGTATGGTTTCAGCGTTCAGGGTTGGGGCCCCTTGATGCGACCACTGCATCACTACAAACGGCGCATCTATCTCACTCAGCCACAGTAAGAGCCTATCCAGCCTTTATCTACCCAGCTCAGGGCATTCTGACATCTCGTTATGGCTGGCGCTGGGGCAGACTGCACAGGGGGATTGACATCGCCGCAGCCATAGGCACCCCTGTAGTAGCAGCAGCAGAGGGAATCG
>JBAUTA010001025.1:0-1578 GCA_049581985.1 Kovacikia sp. | reverse complement strand
GGCTTTCCGGTTAAGTCCCGTTGTCGCTCGCAGCAGACGGTCTTGTTTTAGAATGCGTTCTAAGTTCAACATTGCTATTGCACCACCCGACTGCTTGCTATTATCCCCTATTCCCCAACAAGTCTATCCTCCGCGCGATGGATTGGGCTGCTCACGTCGGGCAGCGCTGCCGCATCTATCGCAACCTCAGCAATGGGCGAATGAGCATCCAGGCTTACAACGGTAAGTCCTGGATGGTCGTTGGACACGTCACGGATTGCCTGATCCGTGATGTTGTTTTTCACATCAACGAGTCCGGGCGGCAGCGCGTGATTAAAAAGCAAAAGAAGAATGTCCACGCCTGGGGGCAGGGGATCTTGATAGGCGAATTTGATGAGGCGTTCTGCCCCGTCGATCTCGCCTACAACCCCTATGTCAATTCCACGTTTGTTGAGCGTGGCACCGACAATGCGATTCGCCACTGCCAGTTTTTGAGAGTGACGGAAAACCTGGTTTTTGTTAGTCCCGATGCAATTTCCGGTGCCCCAGTCATTCGCCCAGTTAAAAAGATTCCCAAGCAAATCCCGTTGTTTTTTACCCTGCAAATGCAGGCTGCTTAACCATAAGGACCGTTGAGTCGTTGTTGGGAGAATCCGATGAAGCGCAAGTCGATTAAAGTGCCTGATGAAATCCCGTTTTATGGCGTGGTGGATGCGGCCTGCATGTCCGTTGCCAAGGACCGGATCAAAGAACTGCTTGACCTGGCAAAAGTGCCACCCGTCGAGGCAGTTGGGGCGATGATGCATCTGGAGTTAGCAGACAATCTGATGAAGGTTCGAGGCAAAACCGTCCGCTCAATCTTGTGGATGAGGGCACCCAAAAGCGTTCGGGCAAATATCTGGAAACAACTGCTCTACCTGGAATCCCAAATCCTCTATAACCTGGAACAGTTCGCTGTTTGGTGGGACCGGTTTCACTACAAATATCCAGATTTTCCGGTGACCTACCCCACGCCTCAATGTTTGTTTTTTGAAGGGATTGATTCAGAAGCCCGCGATCGGGTGTCTCAGCGGCATCAGGAAATGAAACAAGGCGAGGTGAACGAGGCGATTCGCACCTTGCGAGTCTTCATTGAAAACATGGACGATCGGGCGAAGCAAAACCCGATCCAGCTTTCGTTTGATGATGTGCCCCGACTCGATCAAGAGCAGAGATGAGCCCAAAAAGCTCCATCGGTCAGGATGAGCCTGGTAAAGGTTGAGTCGGACAACCAGTATTTACCCAGGTTGGGATCGCCGCCATAGTTGCATTCATACCCATCAGGGAAAAACTCGCCGTATGGGTCTGTAACATGCCATTGTGTTGGCTTGCCCTGGTCATCCAGTCGCACCCCGGTCAGGCAGACAATATGGCCGCTCCTGGTCAGGTATGTATGAGCGATCGCCGGGAGTCCTTGCTTCAAGTGGTCGATCGTGGAATGCAAGGCAGTGCCAACTTTGTCAGCAATTCTCAGTATGAGAATGATTCTCACCCAATTGTCTGATTTCAATCATCCTGAATCGCTGGAACCCTTATTCTGTCGTTCAGGAGATTAAGCAA
>JBAUTA010001024.1:0-3835 GCA_049581985.1 Kovacikia sp. | reverse complement strand
CCTGGGTGGCTGCCAGTGCCCAAGCGCTGCAATTCCGCATGCCATCACCTCCCTCAAGAGGGATAGCCAGTGGACGGAGCCGCGGTGGAGCCAGTCGGAGTACCTGCCCCGCCGCAAACTCACAGCTAACTCCCCTGGCAACGTTTACGCCCCAAACCCTCGCCAGCCGCCAGAAGGGAGAGATTGATTACTGGGGGCTGACCGTTTCCCAACATCCAACACTTTGGTTCTACATCCCCTATGAAAATGGAGCTGATTATCCAGCCAGTTTTGTGCTTCAGGATGATGCCGAAAACAATATTTACCAGGGGAAGGTATCCCTGCCGGCCAAACCGGGCATTGTGAGCGTCAGTCTCTCGGCTGCACCTGCCTTAGAGGTGGGCAAATCCTATCGATGGTTTTTCAAAATCTACTGCACCAGAAGCGCATCGGATACGCCCGTATATGTTCAGGGAAGCATCCAGCGGGTTCGTCTAAGCTCCACGCTGGAGCAGCAGATGGAGACCGCGTCGCCTCAGCAGCAAATCAATCTATACGCTCAGAATGGGATCTGGTTTGATGCCCTGAACACGCTGGCAAATTTGCGCCTTGCTAATCCCCAAGATCAAGGCTTGGGTGCTGATTGGAGCACGCTGTTGCAGTCCGTTGCGCTTGAGGATTTGGCTACTGCACCCCTATTAAAAACCGCCAGGTAATGAGCCGGGTGTGATTTGACTGGGGGCAAGGACCCTCCTCCCCCAGGGGCAATTTTCATCTTTAAAAATTGGTATTAAGATAGCAGCACACCAGTCAGGGAGGTAGGAAAGATGCGCTATGTCTGCACCGTTTGCGGTCATGTTTATGATCCCGAAGAAGGCGATCCAGACAGCGGTATTGAGCCGGGAGCTGCCTTTGAGGATATTCCGGAGGATTGGGTCTGTCCTGTATGTGGGGCTACGAAAGACCAGTTTGAACCCGAGGAACTGGGGTGAGGAGAATTGTTGTCATTGGCGGGGGAGCGGCTGGCTTTTTTGGGGCGATTTCTGCAAAGAGTGTCGCGTCTACCCAGGCCCACCATCCTCCCCCCCAGGTGACTTTGCTAGAAGCTGCCCGTCAGCCGCTTAGTAAGGTTCGCGTCTCTGGTGGGGGACGCTGCAATGTTACCCACGCCTGCTTTGATCCGGCGCTGCTGGTGCAGCACTATCCCAGGGGGGGTAAAGCTTTGCGGGGGGCTTTTAGCCGATTTCAGCCAAAGGATACGATCGCCTGGTTTGAGTCGCAGGGGGTGCAGCTAAAAACGGAAGCCGACGATCGGATGTTTCCGGTCACCGATGATTCTGAGACGATCGTAGAAAGTTTGATGCAGGCTGCCAGGAAAGTTGGCGTAAAAGTCTGGACGGGGGCGATCGTAAAATCTGTGATCCGCCAGAATAGCGGCTTTATGGTGGGGTTGAAGTCAGGCGAAGAACTGGCTGCCGATCGGCTTCTGTTGGCAACGGGCAATAGTCCTCAGGGCTATGAGGTCGCCCGCTCCCTGGGGCACCTGATCGAGCCACCCGTTCCCTCCCTCTTCACCTTCAACGTGGATGATCTTCGGCTCAAGCAACTGGCGGGAGTTTCCATCAGTTCCGTTGATCTGCGTCTACAGGTGGGGGAAAAGAGTCCTTTGGAGCAAACGGGGCCGTTGTTAATCACCCATTGGGGTCTGAGTGGTCCGGCAGTGTTGAAACTTTCTGCCTGGGGAGCCAGAGTGCTGCACGATCACCATTACCAGGCAACTCTGCTGATCAATTGGCTGCCCCAGCTGAATCCAGAAACCCTGCGGCAACAACTGGTAGCAGTCAAATCTCAACTCCCGCGCCGGGCGATCGCCACCAGTTGCCCGCTTCCAATTCCCCACCGCCTCTGGGAACGATTGTCCTCCTACGTTGGCATCAATCCTGGCCAACGTTGGGCGGAATTGTCTAATAAAACCCTGAACCAGTTGGTCCAGGAGTTAACCCGTGGACAATACAGGATCACTGGCAAGGGCGTATTTAAGGAGGAATTCGTGACCTGTGGGGGTGTCAATCTCAAGGAAGTAGACTTCAAGACAATGGAAAGCCGCATTTGTCCAGGGCTTTATCTGGCAGGCGAAGTTCTGGATATTGATGGGATTACGGGGGGGTTCAACTTTCAAAGTGCCTGGACCACAGGGTGGCTTGCAGGACAGGCGATCGGGAAAAGTTTTGAACGATAGCAATACGGCGATGGGTTAGACCGGGGGGCTGTACCCCCTGTGTTGGGGTTTCACCCCGTACCTGCCCCAATTGATACCAATTTAATTGGAGAATAGGGCAGATTAGCCCCCTCCCCACCTCCCCTTGGCAAGGCTACGGTGTATCCCTTGGGCTTCGTTGCCAAACCTGACCAGGGGACTTCCCCCCTGCCAATGCATGTTCTGTGGCCCAGCCTCACAGAAAATCCATTGTCCCCCGCAATCTGGGATCCTAACTCCCCCCCACCCCCCGAAAGGATCTGGGGTGCTTTTGTAGCCGCAAATTCCATGGGCTGGGGCTTAACCGAGAAGGATTGAATTAAAGGAACCCTTCCCTTTCCAAATCTTCAATCAATTGCAAGCCCCGTGGGTCGCCGAGCTTCAACATTGCGGATCTGGCATCTTCCCGCACACCCAGTTCGTCATCCTCAACAAAGGTTTCGATCAGCGCATCGATCGCCGTTGCATAGACCACATTAGAGGGCAGTTCCCGGCAGAGTTGCCCGATCGACCAGGCGCAGTTACTTCGCACCGCTGCCACCGGATCCTGCCGCATGGCTTCAATTAGAGGCGGGATAGCCGCGATCACCGATTCATACCCCACTGCTGCCATCTGCGCCAGGGAACTGGCTGCCCAGAGACGCACAGCGGAAATATCTGTTTTAAGCGCTTCAATCAGCGTTTCCAGGGTGCGGATATCATGGCAGTTGCCCAGTGCCCAGACAACTCCTTTACGGACATACCCATTCCAATCTCTGTCATACCGCTGGATCAGGGGTTCCACTGCATCAATGCTAGGATTACGACCCAACGCATAGGCAGCACTCACCCGCACCAGGGGACACGGATCGGAGAGCAATCGAATCAGATGGGGAATCGCGCGATTGTCTTGAAGCTCACAAAAAGCCCGTGCTGCAAGCATTCGCTGGTTAGTCTCCTTTGACTCCAGCAGCAACAGCATTTCCTCCGGGTCGGGCTTCGATTCCTCCGACTCGGTATCCACAGGGTCCATGCGATCCAGAGGACTTTCTAGATCAGCCTCAATATCAAGCAGGGTTAACTCATCATCATCATACATACAGTCACTTTACCGCACCGGGAGTCCTTAACTGCGGGTCTGAGTAAACCTGATCGAACTGTTATTTTTGGATTGGGCAGGGTATTGTGCCGTTTATTGGGACCTGTTGGCATTCCTTCTGTTTTGCGATTATCATTCTTCGATTATATTGACCAGAGGAAAAGTTGCAATCCTTATCCTGATGGCCTGAAGAAGAAGGGATTCTGGTTCAGCGATAGCCCTACGCAAGCGCCTTAGGCCATTGGAAGTAAAGGGGGTGGGGGGGCGAACTCCCTTTACTTCCCATTCCCCAATCGGACTACCGGGCTTAGCGGCTTACGGGTGCCTAACGTAGCCAGGGTAGTGCCTCAAATTCAGCAAAGTCCGCTTCTAATTGCCACTGAGCCTGGGCCCGATCGCTCTGTTTCAGAAACGCTGTACAGTTCTTAGAGGGAACCGTTGAACCAGGGCTATCGTTTGTGCAAGCTGATGCCATAGCTGTAAACGTGGGGGACTGCCAAAGACTTTCCCCTGCTAGAAAG
>JBAUTA010001023.1:0-1506 GCA_049581985.1 Kovacikia sp. | reverse complement strand
CTATAGCAGTCCTAAATTAGTTGGGAGCTTGAGAGACATTTTGAGAAAGGATTTGAGCACCGTTGAAGGACCGATTTCAACCCGTGACCCGTCTGAATTAACTTCTGTCAGGCGATTGGGGAGACTCCAACGGAACAGGGAGCTGGACTGTTATGGGGAAACTGACGGTAAACGTAGAACCTACTCCAACCTCGGAAGCCACATGAATCTCACCCTGAAGTAACCTGACCAAGCGGAGGGCGATCGCCAGTCCTAAGCCAGTGCCTTCAGCTTCAGAAGACCGACTGCTATCAATTTGAAAGTAGGGTTCAAAGATTTGAGCTTGATCCGCTAAAGCAATCCCCACCCCTGTATCTTTGATTGAAAAGGACCACCGCTGCTCAGGAAGTTCCTGACAAAGAATGTGAATAGAGCCAGTTTCCGTATAACGAACCGCATTGCTTAACAAATTTGTCATAATTTGCTGCAGTCGTAGCGGATCCGTCAAAATTTGGGTTGGAGCCGAAGCACACTCAACGATGACTTCTAATTCTTTGGCGGCAATCTCCGATTCTAAGGACTGCACCGTTTGCTCAATCATAAAGGAAATCTTGGTTGGCAGCAGGTGCAATTGCAGTTGCCCCGTCTCATAACGCAGTAGTTCGGTCGTATCGTTCACTAAACGGAGGAGTTGCCTGCTGTTGTGCAAGACGCGCTCGATGTGGTCAACCCGAGGTGAACTGTCAGATGCTTCCGCAAGCTGTTTTTGCTGACGCAGAAACAAATTGGCATAGCCAATGACGGAACTAAGGGGTGCCTTGAGTTTGTCGGTGAGTTGTTGGGAAAGGGTATCCTGGCTAGTTCGGACGAGGCGGTTAATTTCCTGACTTTCTAGCGTGGCCTGCCGTTGCAACTGTTCCAGTTCTTTAACCCGCCCATCTACATAACTTGTGAAGCTCTGTGAGATGGCTTCGTCCACGACGGTATCGACAAGGCGAAAAACCCGATACACTTCGCTAGAAGGTTTACTCATTAACTCTTTCTGCAAGCTTGAGAAAATGGCACTTCGCAGTAGGTGGTATTCCTTTGCGACTTCTGCTGGATTAAATCCTTGCTCAGCCCGCAAGGATCCATGTTCGAAGCTAGCCTGTGCCAGAGTTTGGACATCACTAATCTCAGTTTTGGAAAGAACCGTTGCGATCGCCCGTAACACAAGGGGGATATGGTCCTGGACAGCTGTTTGCGAGAGCGTATCATCCGCTTTCATCTGCCTGTCTTCTCGCACGGATTTTATCCACTGTTCTACGATAATGTCTACTTTTTCAGTAAGCAATTGACTGAAATTAATCATGACTCATAGAAAGTAAAGAGGATTCCTGAATGATGTCAGCTTTGCGATTTAGCCCGAAAGTAGCGATGGAACATAAGGGATGGCATCCCATACGAAAATATTTTCCTGCAATTTATTAACGCATAGCGGTTTGCACTTGGGTGAAGTACAGAAATGTGAGGTACAGTGGGGCGCGA
>JBAUTA010001022.1:0-4338 GCA_049581985.1 Kovacikia sp. | reverse complement strand
ATGATTTTTATTGGGGTGAGCCTGATTTTCCTTACCCGATGGGGATGGTACAAAACACAGGAAATGTGCTGGCAGATATGCTTCCAGCAGAAGCGCCCTCACTCATGGCTCCCTTTGTTAAACTAATTCCCAAATTTGAACGCCATTTGATTGCCGAACGGACCACGGGCTGGTGGCTGCAAACGGAAGATTTACCCGAACCCAATAACCGGGTACAGGTTATTGATGGCATTGTGCATCTGAATTACACGCCCAACAACACAGAAGCAGCCGATCGGCTAACCCATCGCTGGACCTCGGTTCTAAAAGCAATGAGCCGCAGAGCGATGCATGTGATTCCCTTCAGCATTTATCCCCGCAGCCGGATGCCCATCCAGGCAGTCGCCCATCAGTGTGGCACCTGCCGCTTTGGATCCGATCCAAAAACCTCGGTCCTGGATTTGAATTGCCGCACCCACGATATTGATAATCTGTACGTGGTCGATGGCAGTTTCTTTCCATCCAATTCAGGCGTAAATCCAACGCTAACGATTATGGCAAATGCCCTACGAGTCGGTGATCATTTGGCGGAACGCCTGCATGCCTGATCAAACAGGAGTCCTGGATTGAGCAGATGGTCCGCTATCTCGCAGATGGGGCAGAGAGGGCAACCATAGTTGGGATTGATGAAGCAGTCGTCCATCGTTCTACTGAGCAGAAACCAATAAGAAAGGACTCATAAGAAAGTCATTGAATTGAGCAGGAGATCCATCTAATGAATGAACCCGATCGCCCCCCAGATCCAGCAGAAAACCCCCAGGAATCAGCCCCCTCCCACCCGATCGCCAAAGGATTGGGTGCCACAAGCGGAGGCGTTGCAGGTGCAGCCATTGGTAACTCAATGGGGGGCAAAATCGGTGCAGCCATTGGCGGCATCGCAGGCGCGGTCGCAGGCGGCATCGCAGGAGATGCGATCGCAGACTTTACGGAAGAACTGATCCAGGAAACCAGCCCCTCTCTCGGCCTGGGTGCCGATACCAAAGATATTGAACTGCCTGCACATTACTCATGGGAAGAGCTACAAGCCCTATCCCAACCTCACCAAACCCCCTGACCCGCGTTCCAAGCCTGGGGCCGATCAACCGTCAGTCACTTGAGTAGGGAAGGCTTCTTCCAGCGATCGAGCACATCCTTGACCAGAATTTCGCTAATAAAAGTTTGAGCTACCACCAGAATGGGAAGACCTAAAAACAAACCTAGAATGCCAAAGAAAGTCCCTAATGCAGTTAAGAATGCCAGGGTTGTCGCAGGTAATAGGGATACCTGCTGCTTCATCACGATCGGGGTGACAAAGTTTCCCTCAAACTGTTGAATCACAAAATAGAGCAGCAGCACCGCACCCGCTTTCCAGGGGCTATCTACTAACGCTAGCAGCATAGGAGGGATGACGCTGATAATTGCCCCAACGTAAGGAATAAATGCTGATAGACCTGCTAATAATCCATTCACTAAGGGTAAAGGAACCTTTAGCGCAAACAGCCCTATCGTACACGTCACCCCAATGAACGTCATACTGAGGGCAATGCCCAGAACGTAGTGAACAAGCTTTGATTCACAAATAGAAAGAATTTTATCCGCCCGCTGACGATAAAAGGCAGGAAAGATCTGGATCAGTAACAGGCGGTATTGCTGGGGATTAATCAGCAACATGAGTGTCAATACAAACAGCAGCAAGGTGTTGAGAATTAGCCCCAGGGAATCAGAGAACAGCCTATACAGATGCAGCATCAGCCAGTTAACCACTTGCTGTAGCCGGAGGTTGAAATCATCTAAATTGGAAACGTGTTGTAATACTTGTCCTGGAACAGCCGCTTGGACTTGATCGCTCCACTGGAGAAGCTGACCAATTCCCAACGGCATCAGATCTATTAGTTGAGCAAACTGACCGATCAGGGGCACAATAATGCAGGCAAGAAAGATGCCCAAAACTGCTAAACAGGTACCGACACTAATCGCGATCGCCCCCCCTCGGTTTGTTTTTGACCGCTGAAATCGTCGCACCAGCCGATTCAATACCGTAGCCAGAACGATAGCTGTAAAAAATAGCAGCGCAATGGTTTGAATTTTCCATAGCACATAGAGTAAAGCAGCAAAAATAAATAAACCAATCCAATGACCTAGCCTCACAATCCAGATACTCCTCTACCTAATTTCTTTAATAGGTATGAAAGGTTGATATACAAAACAGTTCTTGTTTTGGCAGGCAGTCTGCTGCTGAACGACTTGTTTCAAATCACTTATCGGGATCACACTGAATCGCCGAATGCCCTGCTGCTGAAATGTTGTGTAGACGAATTTATTACCCTGATAGAAATCAGTTTTTCCAACCTGGGCAACGTATTTAGACATTCGAAAATCTTCTGCAATTTCAGGGTTATAAATGCGCTCAATTAGCTTTAAACCTTCAGCATCGTTTCTAGTAAATCTCAAATTAGGCTCGTTTAACTGCATCACAATCTGTTCCCTAACAGAAACATTGTCTAGAGGGCGAACCTTCACATAGAGTGCCAGCAACCCCCCTGTAATCGTCCTGATGCCTGTGTATGCGTTATATTCAGGGTTGTAAACTAAATCGGGTGGTAGCACAAAACTTTCTTTTGCCCACCGCCGGATTGTGTCGAGCTTTTGTCCTGGTAGGGCATAGACTGGAGCGGCACCCAGAATTAGAGCAATGCCACCAAGTAGCAGTGGACGACTAGATTTAACTAACGATTTGTAATTAAGTAATCGTTTCATCGTAAATTCCTCAAAATTCTTCTGCTTTATCAGGTGAATTTCGACAGTCAAAGACCCCTACCAATTGCTAACTGACGAGTCAATAAAAATTAGGCGCAGTCAAACTAAGGTTACGACGTCCCTTTCTCACCCGCCCTCATCTGTTCTAAGCCTAGGTTAGATAATTTAGCGAGGAAGTCATCTTTCTATTGGTTGATTGTATAGCCGTAGCCATACTGGTTAGAGGGTGTTTAAACAGGTATAGGCTGGGCTGGTAGACCCTTCAAGATGCCCCCTAGCCGCCCTTTTCAAGGAGAGAACAGGCTTAAAAGTCCCTCCTTAAAAAGGAGGGACTTAGGGGGATCTGGGTAGTTTTGATACTCCCGCATAGGCAAGCCTCTCTGATATCCCTCAGATGAATGGCACCGAATTAAGGCGGGTGGGCACTGCCCCCTTTACGGCAATCACGGATTTCAGCGATCCAACATGCTTGCATCAGTACCATTCATCCCTCAGGTTGCTTTGCCAGTTGGTGTTAACCTGGAGTAGGGACATAAGACGCCGCATTAATCCTCCTTCGGAGAAGATTGAAAGGGGCTGGGACTGGAGTGCGCCAATATCCACAAAGCAAGGCGTTCTAGCAAAACCAGGATAGCGGTCACACCAACGGCCAGACCAAATAAAACTAAATTATTTTGATTCCCTGCCCGCAGGGCAAAACTCAACGAGGTTGAAACCGCAGGCGGATGCACAACATCCAGCAGAATCATCAGGGCGATGGTGATGATCATTGACAGCCCACCCGATAGATATCCCGGTCCCAGAATTGAATAGGTTAAAAATCCGATAATGGCTGCCGCCATTTGAGAAATGGTCAGCGTGCGAACCGAATTGGTTCCGTGTTGCGGATCAAGATAGATCAGAAATGCGCTGGAAGCAAGGGAGGCAAACAGCAATCGTTGCTGACTGAGCACTTCTACCAGAGCCAATACGCCTAAAATAATGGCTGTAGGAACCAGTGCCAGAATAAATTCTCCCTTGAGGGTTAATCTCCGCCGCAGCGATCGATGGGCTCCCTCAATCGGCTTCAAGCTTGTCCGATCCTGTCTCATGGTTTAGCCCCTGGTGTTACTGCTGATCGTTATCTTTCGCCAAAACAGTTTGCAGCAGAGGCGAAAGCTCCTGGTTCAAGCGACCCGCTCGGACAAACTCGGCATAGGTCGTTGCTTCGATCGCGAATAGCTCCTCCCGCAGTTGCTCCACCATAAAATTCTGAAGATTGGGATATTCATCTTGAAGTTGCTCAATTTCACTTTGGACGCGGGTCAGCTCTCCCTTCACGAGGGTTTCCTGATAGCGATAGAACTCAGGCTCAATTCCTGATCGCTGCTCCATTTGAGTCAGATGCTTCAGGACTCGACTCAAGGCCGATTGGTGGGCAATCAGCTCCTCATAGTGCTGACGAATCGGCTGATTTCCCAGCAGGTTTAGCCCTTTCAATAAAGGCGGAATCGTTAAACCCTGCATCAACAGCGTGAAGAGGACAGCCCCAAACACGGTCGCAATAATCCCTTCCCGCTCAGG
>JBAUTA010001021.1:0-2162 GCA_049581985.1 Kovacikia sp. | reverse complement strand
CAACTGAAGTAACCTTCTTTAGCTCTGCATAACGCTTTACTCACTGCTGCTTAACCCTAACTAACGTTCATTAGCTAATCAGCCCACTCCATATCTAAAAGACGACCCAATTGCTGGACACTCAGCCAGTCCAAACCCCCTAGCGTCGCCAAGGACTTCTGAGGGTTGCTGGTACTGATAAATTGTTGCTTAAATTGCTCCCAGCCAAATAGTTGAATCATCAAGGCACACTGACTAGGACCTAAGGCAACCTCAGAGGGCATCCATTCCTGTGCTTGAGGTGCAGTGTACTGGTCAACTGCGTAGGGGTTAAAACCACTATAAGCCAGGGATAAGTCTGGCCATACTTCTATGAGCTTGCTTTCTCCCATTGCGCGACTAAACGCTACCCAGCAATAAGCTTCGAAGAAAGTTTGTGCAGTAAGCTTCAAGGAAATGCCAGAAGTAAAATCAGAAGCTGGCTGAGTTTGGATAAGCATGACGGTTCTCAGTGGACGTGATGTAGTAGCGATTCGTATCTTTCGCTCCTAAATTTAGTATGTTCAAAATGATAGTGTCTTTTCTAAAGGACGACTGAAGACTACCTGAGGTCTTAATAAAGAGCGTTTGACGGGTGTTTGTACTTGAAGTAATGTTGGCTTTATTTTGTCTTTATATTGTCTGCTGTCCAGACTTTGAGAGATTTAATCTATAAGCTTAAATGTCTATTTTTAAATATCTACTTATCGATTATTTGCAATTAGTAAAGAGGATTTGACATACGTTTGTACCTGAGGTGTTGAAGCGCTTAACTGACCTGACAGAGCAAAAGACCAAGTCAATTCATTGGCTTGGTTCAAGGCACCCTCTAAGGGCTTGAAGATGAAGACTACCCAAACGACCTAATCCCTAAATATGTCCACTTTCAATGGCCCAACGGGTCAACTCGGTACGATTCGTCAGCGTGGTTTTTTGGAGCATATTACTTACATGGCTTTCTACAGTCCGTTGAGAAACGCCTAGTTCTTTTGCGATCTCTTTGTTGGAAAGGCCCCGAGTCACATAACCGAGTACTTTACTTTCCGTTTTGGTGAATTCTACATCAAATTGAATAGTGATGGCCGGTTCACCTATATTTCCCCATCTTGCTTGGCCACTGCCTGAGGTTTGCGCATGCTCTGAACGGCGCAGTAAAGATTCGGTCAAAGCTACCAATTCATCGGGTTCAAATGGTTTTACCAAATAGGCATCTCCTCCTTCCTGAAGCCCTCGAACCCGGTCATTGACCTCTCCTTTTGCAGAAAGGAAGATAACAGGAAGGACTTCATAACCAGGCATTGCTCGCAGTGTACGCGCAAATTCATACCCGTCCATGTGGGGCATCATCACGTCACACAGAATTAAGTCTGGGAGGTGTGACTCCTTCGCAAGCCGACCTAAGACTTCGATACCCTGCTTTCCAGTAGCCACCCGACTTAATTGATACCCCTGCTCTTCCAAATAATCTCCCATTAGGAGAAGAAATCGGGTGTCATTGTCTATAAGCAGAAGGTGTTTCATATCCTCATCAACATCGTTTATCCGGCTAAACGTGACTCAACTATTGTTGAAATTAGTTAAGTAAGATTACCCAAATACTAAAGCGTTGGCATGTGTGATTCCACGTAAACAATTTAAAATAGCTACTTAAGTTGCTAGTTATTAACACGGATATACAACGTTTTCAAGTACATAAGGGGCACTAAATTTTAGCCATCTATCCTATAAATGCCATCGCGCGATTGGGGCACAAAAATCTGCCCCTTACCAAATTGCACACCGCTTTATTAGACGTTGCGGCTTTGTTCATTTTCGGGTTCATCGTCTGTTCCCGGTTCGTACCAGGTGACACTTCGAATAGCAGAAGACGCTCGGAGAGCGGTATCAATCACCTGAATGGCTTCGGGTAAGATGCCCCGCTGGCTACCGCCGAACAGTGAGCCGAGAAAACCCGTGCGGCGCTCAAGCCAGCCTAACCATCGGTCGCCGATGCTCGGGTCGTTGGGCTGAAAGCCGATGATGAAGCAATGCTCCATGCCGCCAGCATAAAAAGTGAAATACCAACCGAAGTCCTCCTGGCCCGGTTCGGCGGAGGTCTGGATGCCCTGCGCGCTTAGCTGCTGGATGAGCCACCGGGCAACGTC
>JBAUTA010001020.1:0-4690 GCA_049581985.1 Kovacikia sp. | reverse complement strand
TTACTCACATGACCAGACTCAAACGATGGGAGTCCCCCCGCCGAGAGGGACGTAACGACAAAGGTAAAGGCGGTTCTGCCCGCCAGCGTCAACGGCGCAAACAGTTTCAAGCACTGCGGAAAAAGCTCAAAGCGCAATCCAAAAATTCAAATCATCCCAATCATCCAGGGGGAAGCCAACCAGCTTCCCCCCTTTTTTTGGTAGTTGGATATTTACCTTTCCCACAATTTGGCCTTACCCTAAAATCCTCTCCCAGCGAGGGAGAGGGGCTTTGACCGATTTTCCTTCTCCTTTTACCCGATCTGGAACCCGCCAATTTCGCTTCCGTTTTAATTCAACCCAGAATCTATAAACAAGCAATCTGGCTGTGTTACTCTGGAGAGGTTGTCTAAAACCGCACATTCAGGATTTCGGGTGTTTCTAAAAAATCGCAACTTGATTGCGATCGGCGATCAGCTAGGGGTACCAATTTTAAGATAATGCCAATTTAAAAGCGGTCGCGACAGATGGAACTGGGGAGTAGGAATGCAACCCCTGGTTGTGGGAGAAGCTTCCCCACTCCCATCTGAAATCCCTGTTTTTGCAATTGGGATAAGCAAATTGGGATAAGCAAATTGGGATAAGCAATCAGCTCAGAGAGACGAACTTTCAAAAGCCGATCGCTGCCTACTGAGGGCTTCAATAGAAATGCACCTGGATGGAGGATTAACCCGAAAGGAGTAAAAACAAATATGCCTGTTGTTTCGTTGGCTCAACTATTGGAGTCTGGGGTTCACTTTGGGCACCAAACCCGCCGCTGGAACCCTAAGATGGATCCCTATATCTACACCTCCCGCAATGGGGTCCATATCATCGATCTGGTGCAAACCGCTCAGTTGATGGATCAAGCCTATAACTACGTTCGCGTTGCCTCTGAACAGGGCAAGCGGTTTCTCTTCATTGGCACCAAGCGGCAAGCAGCTGGAATTATTGCCCAGGAAGCTTCACGGTGTGGCGCTTACTACGTCAACCAGCGCTGGTTAGGCGGCATGCTGACCAACTGGGTGACGATTAAAACCCGTGTAGAGCGGCTCAAAGAGCTGGAACGTCGCGAAGAAACTGGAGCATTAGATCTGTTGCCGAAGAAGGAAGCTTCTGTGCTGCGACGGGAGTTGGAGAAATTGCAAAAGTATCTGGGTGGCATCAAAGCCATGCGGAAGGTTCCCGATATCGTAGTCATCGTAGATCAACGGCGGGAATATAATGCGGTTCAGGAATGCCAGAAATTGGGGGTTCCGATCGTCTCCCTGCTAGACACCAATTGCGACCCGGATGTGGTCGATGTGCCGATTCCTGCAAACGATGATGCTATCCGGTCAATTAAGCTAATAGTAGGCAGGCTGGCGGATGCGATCTACGAAGGTCGGCATGGGGAGCTTGAGGCTGAAGACGAATACGAAGATTACGATAGCGCTGAAGAAGAGTTCGATTACGAAGATAACGACACCTCCTTCCTCCCTGAGGAAGAAGAAGAGACAGAAGGGTAAAAGTGCTCAGTTAGGAGTTAAAAGTTAAGAGTGATAGCAGTTCTCAGCGGCGTAAAGAACCAGGAGGGGGGCGCAGCCCCAGCCAGAGGTTCCCACTATTTGGCTGAGACGTTCGGTGCTCAGCCACGCCGCTCTGATGTCAAAGCCCCGGTCTTCCCATTTATCAGGACCTTACCTGAATCGGAAAGGCAACAGGGGGTTTGAATTGGATTTAGACTCGATACTCTTAACTTTTTAACTCTAAACTCTAAACTATTGTTAGAGCAGGAACTAAGGGATATGGCGGAAATTACAGCAAAATTGGTGAGTGAACTGCGCCAGAAAACAGGCGCAGGCATGATGGACTGCAAAAAAGCACTCCAGGAAAACGATGGAGATCTTGAGAAAGCAGGGGAATGGCTTCGCAAGAAGGGGATTGCTTCCGCTGAAAAGAAAGCAGGCAAAACGGCTGCGGAGGGCTTAATCGATAGCTACATCCATACAGGTAGCCGGGTTGGCGTTCTCGTGGAAGTGAACTGTCAGACAGATTTTGTCGCCCGTAACGAAGCGTTTAAGAAGTTGGTGCAGGACATTGCAAAGCAGATTGTTGCCAGCTCTCAGATTGAGTATGTGAAGGTCAGTGATATTCCCACTGAGTTTGTCGAAAAGGAAAAGGCGATCGAACTGGGCAAAGAAGACCTCGCAGGTAAGCCCGATAATATCAAGGAAAAGATTGTTCAGGGGCGGATTGAGAAGCGCCTGAAAGAACTTTGCCTGTTGGATCAACCCTACATCCGCGACCAAAACATTACGGTTGAGGAATTGGTTAAACAGCACGTCGCGCAACTGGGTGAAAATATCCAGGTTCGCCGCTTCGTTCGGTTTGTCTTAGGCGAAGGCATTGAGAAGGAAGAATCGGACTTTGTTGCTGAAGTCGCGGCCCAAATGGGAACCGTTCAGGCAAGTGAGCCTGTTCAGGAACCTGAGGCAAAAGAGGTAGAGAAGAAAGAGGTGGAAAAGAAAGACACCAAAAAGGACGGCAAGAAAGACGGTAAAAAGAAAAAGTAGTCGGCTTTGCTGATTGCCAGGATCAGGCTTCTTTAAGTGAGATTCTGGGATCCGGGAAACTGAATCAATGTTTGGCAGAGGCAGTCCCATGAGGCTGCCTCTATTTTTAGTTTCGTCACGCAGGTGTTCTGATTCAG
Source organism: Kovacikia sp. (assembly GCA_049581985.1). GTDB lineage: Bacteria > Cyanobacteriota > Cyanobacteriia > Leptolyngbyales > Leptolyngbyaceae > Kovacikia. The sequence continues at coordinate 1,980 of JBAUTA010001020.1, read as the reverse complement.
GTAGAGTTAGATTGATAGCTGTAGTCCTATTGGTTAGGACGGGGTGCAGGGGTGAAACCCCTGGCTGGGGGCAACGCCCCCACTCCCCCTTGAATCCTCTATCCTGATCAAACTGGCGATAGCTATAACGGCAAATCCAAGGTGTTTAAAATCTTGCGTTTATCGTTCAAATCGGCTAGCCGATCGGCTCCGGATCTGTTTCAAGAAGGGTTGGGGATGATTACTGCGATTACTATTCTGGTTGCATTGGGTTTCCTGGGCTGGGGGTTTTACCGCGCTAAACCATTTGGCAAACTAGGAATTTTAGCCTGGTTGCAGTCGGTGGTGTTAATTGCTCCCTGGTTAATCTTTTTTGGCTTATCCATCGTGGGCCTCTATCTCAATCTGGTTAGCGTCTTGTTCCTATTCGTATTCTCAACCGGGATCTATATCTTTTTGGGAAATCGACTCAGGGCACTGGGACAGGAAACCCTTTCCAAGCGGGCTTCTGCCCTTGGGCAGGAGGCACAACAGGCAGCAAACAAACCGGAAGAGGCGGGTGGCGCAGACTTAACTGAAACCTCCACTGAAAGCAGTCAAGCCAAACCCGGAGTTGTTCCTGACGAACCAGAGGTTGTTCCCATCCCCGCCGATGATTTGCGAGCGATTCAGGGGCTGTTTGGGATTGACACATTTTTTGCAACAGAAACCATTCCCTACCAGGAAGGAGCCGTTTTCCGGGGAAATCTACGCGGTGACCCGGAACTAACCTACGCCCGTCTGTCAGAAAACTTGCAGGCCCATCTGGGCGATCGCTACCGACTTTTTTTAGTCGAGAGTGAGGATGGTAAACCCGTGGTCATTGTGCTACCCAGCAGCCGTGACCCAAAACCCATGACCTTGACCCAGAAAATTGTGTCAGTGCTGCTACTGCTGGCAACGTTCACCACCTGTCTGGAAAGTGGTGGACTGATGCGAGGCTTTGATTTCTTTAGTGAACCTGGTCGAATTGGGGAAGTGTTGCCCTTAGCGGTGGGCATTGTAACGGTTCTGGCGGCCCACGAGTTGGGTCATTGGCTGCTGGCGAAACGCTATCAAATTCGTCTGAGCTTTCCCTTTTTCATTCCGACCTGGCAGCTTGGTTCCTTTGGTGCCCTGACCCGGTTTGAATCCCTGTTGCCGCATCGGACTGCCCTGTTTGATATTGCCTTTGCGGGACCAGCAGCGGGTGGGGTTGTCGCCCTGGTCATGTTGCTGGCGGGTCTGGTGCTCTCTCACCAGGGCAGCCTATTCCAGGTGCCGACTGAGTTCTTTAAGGGGTCGATTCTGGTGGGGACTCTGGCCCGGGTAGTGCTGCGGGAGTCTCTCCAGCAATCGATCGTGGATGTGCATCCGCTAGTCATCCTGGGCTGGTTAGGGTTGGTGATTACCGCATTAAATCTGATGCCTGCGGGACAACTGGATGGCGGCAGAATTGTGCAGGCCATCTATGGACGCAAAATTGCTAGGCGCACCACGATCGGCACCATTGTCGTACTAGGTTTGGTTTCCCTCGTCAATCCACTGGCTCTGTATTGGGCGATCGTGGTGCTGTTTTTGCAACGGGAATTGGAACGTCCAGCCTTAAATGACCTGACTGAGCCGGATGATGCCAGAGCAGCGCTGGGATTGCTGGCCTTGTTTCTCATGGTGGCCACCCTGTTGCCGCTCACACCCGCTCTGGCAGGGCGTTTGGGAATTGGCACTTAACGTTCTCCAGGTACGGATTTCACCCAATCCATCATAGTTTGTCGATTGGCAGTTTGTCGATTGGCAACCTGTCGCTGAAGGGCATAGATGGGGTTCAGGATGCTTGCTGGACAGGGGTTCCACTGTTTAACCGAGACGATCGAACCAGGCTCACATCGAAGCCGCCACCCCGTACCTTCACCCCAGGGAGACCTGCGATCAATCTGAACAGGACTCTGATTTTTAACTATAATTAAGAAAACCTGTGTAAAG
>JBAUTA010001019.1:0-4782 GCA_049581985.1 Kovacikia sp. | reverse complement strand
GCTACCGCGCCACAATCATCTCCTGGCACCAGACAGCGGGAAACGCGGACAATCTCTGTAAGGGTTGCGCCCTTTTGCCAGAGAGGTTTTAGATCAACCCGGCGAAAGGCGACTTTCCCTGTAGGAGAAACAACCCAAATGAACAGTTCGGACTCCCTGGCACGCTGGTTTCCCCGAAATTTAAAGTCATCATCGGGAACAATGGCATACTCAACCAGCGTCGCCTGCTGCTGCTGGGCAATTTTTCGAATGGTGCCAATATCCATTGCTTTGAGGGGCGGGAGGCGGGGGTTGGGAGTCGGAATCGGGGAGGCAGATTCCTGTTCTTTATCCCTCGGTTCCTCCCGCCTACCCCTGTCCCGTAGATTCTTCGCCAACAATTCCGCAAATGCGCGCGCGCGTCCCTGTTCCGAAGCTTCCAGGGCAGCGATTGGTTTATTGGCAGCAATCAGAATTTGTTGCAGCAGATTGTAGGTGTGGATCTGGGTGTCGAAGATGGAAACTTTATAGGTGTCGCTTAGCCCAGGCCGGAGGGCATCCAGAAGTTTGACTGCTGCCCGCAACTGAGCCTCTGCTTCTGCTAATTTCCCGGCACCCAAGAGGGCATGTCCCAGGTTATTGAGCGCTGTGCCGATCGCATCGGGGCGATCAAGGGAGCGGGCAAGCTGCAAACTTTGTTGGTGATAATCAATTGCCTGCGGGTACTTCCCCAGGTCTTCGTATAGCAGTCCCAGGCTGCTCAGGGCCTCACTCTGGCGTTTACGATCGCCGGACTGTTGGGCGGCTACCAAACCCTGTTGATAAAAGCCAAGCGCCTTTTTTCGATTTTCGTTGCGCTCAGTTTTACCCATACTAAGTGAGTGGTAAGCAGATCCCAGGTTAATCAGGGCACTGGCCTGGCTGGAGCGATTGCCAATCGTGCGAGCGATGATTAAACTTTGTTGATGCGCTGCAATGGCCTGATTGTACCGACCCAGGTTGGCTTCAATTGCTCCCAGGTTACCCAACGCAATTGATTCTCCGGGCCGATCACCTACTTCCCTTGCAATCAAAAGGCTCTGTTCATAGGCAATTTGGGCATTGCTATCGTCTCCCACCGCTTCAAACGTATTACCCAGGTTGACCAGTGCCTGCCCCAAGCCCTGGCGATCGCCCGTTGCCCGCATCAGCCGACCTGCCTGCCGATGGCACTCTAAGGCTTTCCCATAGTTTCCTAGTGCCTCATGGGCAATCCCCAGATTGCTCAATGCCTGAGCCTCACCTCGGCGATCGTTTAATAATTTAGCAAGCGCAAGATATGCTTCCAGGGTACCAACGGCGTCCTGGTAGCGCTCAAGCATTAAATAGGCGGTTCCCAGGTTTGTGAGTGCAGTCCCTTCTCCCGGCACATTTTGAGCCTGTTGGTACAATACCCGTGCCCTCTGCCAGGATGTGATAGCGTCCTTGAGTTGCCCAATCTGATATTGTCTACTGCCTTGCTGGAAAAAACTCTCTGCAGTGTTGGTCCTGGTTTGGGCCAGGGTGCTATCGCTACGGAAGATTTGAGAGAAGACACTAACATTCCCTATGGTAAGCAACAGAACCGTTGGGATAGTCAGGAGACTGGGGGGCGATCGCATGGGATTTGATTAATTTCAGGTAGAAAAAAGTCTTCTCAACTGTTTCAAGTATAAAAAGCATGGCCTATGCGACCCTGGTATTGCAAACCCTAGTCATACCAAATTTAAATAGCGAATAGAGCAGATTGGGGACGGGGTGCAGGGGTGGAACCCCTGGCTGGGGGCGAAGCCCCCACATCCCCATCTGCAACCTTGATTTTTTAAATGGGTATTACATCGCTATCGCCAGCTTGATTAGGACAGAGGATTAAAGGGGGGATGGGGGTGTTGCCCCACCCATCTGCAACTCCTATTTTTTAAATTGGCATGATTAAATTGGCATGATTGACGTTAGGGCTGATCGGGAGACTCACCCAAAATCTTCAGGATTTGGGCATCGTTGCCTGCGGATGCACAAGGGTTGCCCGAAGCTGCAGCAATACCAGAAACGGCTCTATTGGACGATTCATTGCCACTAGCAACAGCACTATTGCCAGATGAACCACAGAGATTCATTTGGGTTTCAAGCGGACGCTGAATCACCTGAGCTTCCGTACCAGGAATCCTGGATGAGGTTGAAACGAGAGTCTGCGTCTGCGTTGAAGGAGGTGCGGGCTGGGGCTGAGGTTCGACGATCGGCTGAGGCAGAATCCCAAATACTCGATTTTGCAGCGAGTTTGTTAGACTTCCATCAACAGAAATCGTCCGGTTTATTGCCCCAACTGTTCCACTGGCTCCATCGGGAATTGTAATTGGGGCATAGGTTTCATTCTTTACTAAGCTGAAGGGATTGGCTACAAAAGTTGAAAAATTGTCCGTAGGTTGTGCTGGCCTATAGGCATCAGTTCCCGTGGAAACAACCCTGGGACCAATCACAAAAGGCGCATTTCCGCCTTGCAACGTTACACCAGGCGAAGCGGTGATAGGGGGACTCGCTGCATTGGTATAGCGAATTCGGATGTTTCCCAGGTAGGTTCTGATACTGGTAGGCGACGGCACGCTAACCTGGACAAGGAAAGGGTTACTGCTTTCAATGGCAGCAATGATGTTTGCTGCGGTGTCACCCGTTTTGGCAACTAAGAAGGCAATCAGATCAGGGTTTGCCTTGGCATAGTTATCCATGCGATCGGCATAAAAATTGGAAATAACCCCGGTTGCCCTAAAGAGACCCGCCGCCGCAATATCAATATCTCCAGAATCAGTGCCATTAAAGGCAGTGGAAATGGAGTGGACTGTGACATTTCCGGCGTTAGAGGTCAGCCTCACCCTTCCTCCGCCATTGATCGGTCCTTTTACTAAAAGGTCCCCCGGTGCCGAAATGTCAACATAGCTCGCAGAAATACTGGCGATATTGCCAGAGGTTCCTACCGTTACGCCGCTGCCCATTGGGGTAGAGGTTGGAGTAGAGAACGTGAAGAGTGTGCCTGACCCTGGCTCTGTAAAGCTGGGGGTGTTGGGGGGATTGGCAGCAAAGGCTGCTTCTTGCAAGGTCGCGACGCCTGCCCGCAGGATTAATGCTGGTCGGGTAGCAAGAATCTCTCTGTCACTACCGGGAGGTGCTCCCGCAAAGGTTCCATCCGTATTGTTAATTGTAATATTGCCTGTCCTAATGCTGCCCCTGGCTTCCACCTTCAGGGAGGCTCCGGTGTAATCGCCCAAGGTGACATCACCTAATGAGCTGATGATGGGGTCATAGAGGCTAATAAAATTAGCTGTTTGGCCCGCAAGATTGAGAATTGAAAAGTGGCCACCCGCAGCAAAGTGACCATCGCCAGAAATGACGCCATTGCTGATCAGGCTGAGATTACCCCCGCTTTGCAGGGCCGCTTCGGGATGATTCAGCGCTAGAATATCAATTCCCTGGTTGCCCTGGACCTGTAAGTTGGTTCCTGCCCGAACAACCACCGGATTTGCCCCACTGTCGCGTACCTGCACTTTGTTTTGCGCCAGCAGCCTCAGATTTCCCGTGGTTTGAAGCTGGCTTTCTACCAGCGTTAGATTGTTGGTCGCAGACAGGGTAGCAGTTTTAGCCGTAACGGCCTTGACGGCAACATCCCCATTCTGCACCTGCATCTCCGAACCAGTTAGGGTAACTGTGCCATCCGGGTTCACCGTTAGCCCTGTGGCATTTTCCCCCTTGCCGCCCGTCAGCAGTTCAGCCAGGGAAACGGTGGGTTGACCGCCGTCTGTTGGGCTAAGGGGGGCGGCAGCAGGACGAATTTCTATGCTAAGGATTTGCCCCGCTGCGCCGATCCGAATCAGGCTTTGACCGGGAACTGAAGCAACTGTGACCAGCCCATCAGGGGCCGAAAGTTGGCCTGTGCTGGTGACTGTGCCGCCTAATAGGGCCAGATTTTTTCCCTGATTGACCGCCAGGTTAGCGCTATTGACGATCGCGGCGGGTTGCAGTGCCGAGAAAGCCAGGGACGTTGGGGAACCTCCTAAATTTGTATATTCATTGGTTCCCCCAGCATTAAACCAGCCGCCTGCACTCCCAGGAATGGAGCGATCGAACCCAATCCCGCTGGCGGTGGTTGCCAGAAACGATCCAGACACATTTAAGCTAGCGTTGGGACCAAAAATGATCCCGGCGGGATTCATCAGGTAAAGATTGGAAGTGCCACCCGTAATTTGGATTAGTCCATTAATGACCGATGCTTCTCCCCCGGTAACCCGCCCCAGGATATTTTGAATCGAGATGTTGGAGAGAAAGTTAGCGATCTGCCCCTGGTTTAGCCCAAACCGTTGAAAACTATGGAACAGATTTGCCCCCACCTGGGTCCCTCCAGTGATGTTGAAGGTGTTATCCCGCTGGTTGACCAGGGTATTGCTGCCATCGATCGCTCCCGCAATTTGGGCGATTGATTGAGACTGCCCGATGCCGCCGATCGCCATCGTGACGAGTAATGGGATGATGATCCCCGGTGCAAGTTTCATATCTCTGGGAAATTAAAGACTGTATAAGCGCGATCTCTGTACCCGTCAGTATATCCACTGAAACCCCCCGCTCCGCTGACTCTTATCGCAGCTTTACATACAATCATCCTGTTTGGATTGGGAAAGTTTGGAGTCCAAAAGGTGCAGGTCGCACTACTCTCGCCTCTTCCCTTCTTTCATCCTTCCCCCTCTCTACCACGGACTTCCAATCAACGTAAACGCTGCCCAGTAATAGGGATGGGAAAGG
>JBAUTA010001018.1:0-3129 GCA_049581985.1 Kovacikia sp. | reverse complement strand
CTCAATGTGTTGCTGGCACTGATGGCTAGACCGCTCCAGTTCTAACACGCGTTGGCGGAGCGTATTCACCTCCTCAAGATGGGGATTCATGATGATATCCGGGTCATTCATTGCAGCAGAGAGTTTTAGATGTGAAATAGGCAGTTGCCCGTTCGGTCACCCACCGAGCCTGACCAGGACGCCCCCTAAACGATGGTTCAAACTTAAATTTGATCTACCGCTCTGGGGTGCAACCCCAAAAATCTGGAGATGCCCCTCCCCAAAGCGATGGACCCAGACTACAGAACTCCATCTACGGGGTTGCCCAGAAAATCTTTTTGGGCAGTCCCTCAAGCTGGCACGATAACTTGATTTAGATATAGTTCGCAGCATACAGAGTTCTCTCCATTCAACCTGAGTTACTCATGGGTGCAAATCTATCCTAAGAATGATGATGTATAACAAGTAACCCCAAGGATGAACAGCGTCTCAGTGATGAGAGTTATGGTGTACACCCACTTCAGCGATCTTCCCCTGCTAGAATAGGCTCAAATATGATACAAATGTACTATGTCCTCCTTGAGCCAGTCTCTCCCCCTGAAATCCCCCTGAAATCTACTTTGGGAAATGCCTTTTTAGGGGGGATCTCTGGGAAAGCCGTATCACTAAGCCTCAAACCACAAGCCTGAAAACACCTCATCATCAAGGTTTTTATCAATTATGAAACTGAGTCTCAGTCAATATCCTGGGGCGATCGCCCAGGCTGCCCAAGCGGTCAACGAATTGGAGCCTCGGCTGGCCGAAGCCCGTTTTCATCTTTCCCGACTGGAGGGTAATGCGGACAGAATCGTTGCTTTTGAAGCAGCCCTCAAAAACGATAACCAGCGGAGGGCACGCCGTTTCGAAGTGCTTCAAATTAATTCGGAATACAAACATGCCGTGGATGCTTTGAATCGGCTATCGACCGAAAAGGCCAACGCTCTGGCTCGCCTAGAACTTTTACGAAATGAGTTTAGTGTGGCCCGGTTAGAGACGCAGTTGGCGATCGCCCAGAAACTGACTGGTCTGGAATCACGGGAGTTAGTCGGTCTGTAGAAAATAGCAAGTCAATCGCTGGGTGCAATCAAACTCACAGCCGTTTGCGGTAGGGGAGGCTATGCCCACCCCCTCTGCACCTCTGATTGTTTCAATTGGAAGCCCCTCGCGCTTCATTGCCGCATCCCCTCAGCCAGATGATAGGATCTGCTTTACCAAACGAATTAGCAGATCCTATGTCCATCACGGTTACGCTGGATGAAATTGAGCAGTTGCGGGCAGAATTGGCAGACTATCCAGACGCACTGGTTGCCCTGGATGAAATTGAATTTTGTGAAGGTGACCTGGAAGATGCTGCGATCGTGCTGGGAATTCAGGTGGGGCAGGAACCAGATACCAGCGATCGCTGGATTGATGGACTGGCAAAGCGCTGGCGACATGTCATTTGCCAGGCGGACCTGAAGCAAAGCCTGGAAACTGGATTAACCGCTAATATTTTGGTTCTGCTTACGGAACAAACAACCTTGCCCCTAAAGCTGGCAATTCCTGTTGGCCTCTACGTGATCAAGACAGGGGTGCAGGAATTCTGTCAATTATTTGAAGCCAAAATTCAGTAAATAGCTAGGCATATTTAAGTTCCCATGTACTTAAATATGCCCATGCACTTAAGTTCCTATGTACTTAAGTGCGAATGTACTGCTAATCTGTAGGACAGGCGTATAGCAACTGGTCTACATGATTCCCCAACGCCTGACGCTAAAAAACTTTTTCAGTTACCGTGAAGCCACCCTGGATTTTCGAGGGTTGCACACGGCTTGTATTTGTGGTGCCAATGGGGCTGGCAAGTCTTCTTTGCTGGAGGCGATCGCCTGGGCTGTTTGGGGCCAGAGCCGCGCCGCCGTCGAAGATGATGTCATCCACATCGGTGCGAAAGAGGCTCAGGTTGATTTTATTTTTGTCAACAATCACCAAACCTACCGCATTCTCCGCAGCCGTTACCGGGGGCAGGCAACCACCCTGGAGTTTCAAATAGCCAGCGAAGGCAGAGGGCTGGAGGCAGAGACTCTCCCCTCCCCCCTTTCCTTCCGTCCCCTGACTGCTAAGGGCGTCCGTGCTACTCAGCAATTAATTCTGGAGCACCTCAAGCTGGATTATGAAACCTTCGCCAACTCTGCCTATTTGCGTCAGGGGCGGGCGGATGAGTTCATGTTGAAAAGACCGGCTGAACGGAAGGAAATTTTGGCGGATCTGTTGAAGCTGAATCAGTACGAAGAATTGGCGGAAAAGGCAAAGGATCAGGCCCGTCAATTGAAAGGGCAAACCGAACTGTTAGAACGAAACCTGGAGTCGATCGCCAACCAGTTGCAACAACGGCAACAGATTTTCCAGGAGCAGTCTGAACTGGAAGCGGTTCTGGCCGCATTGCAGCAGCAGCAAACCGCAGATACGGATCAACTGCAAACCCTCCAGTCAATTCAACACCAGCGTCAAGCCTGGCAACAGCAACTATCCTGGCAGCAGCAACAGCAGCGCAATCTGATGCAGGACTGTCAGCGGCTCCAGCAGGAAGCAGCCGCGGCCCAACAACAGCAACAAGAGGTCGAGGGACTGTTGCATCAGGAAGCGGCGATCGCCACGGGCTACCATCACTTCCAAACCTTACAAACTCAGGAAGAAGTGTTGTCAGGCAGGCTGGAAATCTATCAGGCGGTCCAGTTGCAGCGCCAGCAATACCAGCAGCAGCAAACCGAAAAAGCAGCGGCCCTCAAACATCAACTCCAGCAGACTGAGTCCCAGCTTAACGCCTTACGGGAGCAAGAAACTGAGATTCAGCCCCTCTTGAGCAAAGCCGCCGATGTAGCAGCGGCCCTGGAACAACTTCAGCAAGCACGTGCCTGCCTAAGCCAGCTAGACCAGCTTCACCTGCAAGCCTCTCCGCTATTACAACGTCGTCAACAGCTTCAAACCCAGCTAGACCACATCCATACTCGCCAGACTACTCGCTTAGACGAACTGCGGCTGACTGCCCAGCAACTTCAAATGCAACAGCAACAGCAACCTCAGCTCCAGCAGGCAATGGCAGACATCAGCGATCGGATTGAAGCGCTGGAACAT
>JBAUTA010001017.1:0-14725 GCA_049581985.1 Kovacikia sp. | reverse complement strand
CGCCCCCACTCCCCCTCCAAAACTTTCGTTTTGGTCTACCAGGGCCATCGAGCTTGAACCCCGCTCAGTAGCCGATCAATTGAAAAATGAGGCCGACCTACTCAGGCTGTTTATCTGAAAGTTACTTAAGCCAGTTCAATTGAGAACTGGAAACTTAAACCTCAACGCTCCCTAAAGCTGTTCTGACGAAGAAAACGGGTCATCAGGCAGTCCCTTCACCAGGGTGGATAGGGAAGGGGGTAAGCCCGCCACTGAGTCTGAACTGGGTGCCAGGGCATTAGGCGAAATGACTTCCTCGACGGGAGCGGGAGCTGCCATATCCGAGGGCAAAAAGATGCGTGAGCTAACGGCTACTAGAGCCACCAGAAACACCAGCACAATCAGGAAAGGAGCAATATACTGCCGAAAGAACGACATGGCAAGAGCTGTAGGATTTTTATTAAGTTAAGGAAGCTTTTCTGAGAGTTCACTCAAGTTTTGTGAAGTTCTCTTTCCTAATCCTAACCTGGATCAGGGTCATTCTCGTCGGACAAGCTTAGATTTGATCGGGAGGGGGAATTCCAGGGGGCAAACAGGGGCAGGAGGGCAAGCCCTGGAATGGCTGCGGCCAGGGTAATCAGAAAAAATAGTGCCCATCCAGGCTGGGCAGCGGTTGCCAAGAGCGGAATGGTTTGCAGCCTCTGGGCGAGTTCGCCACTGGTGGGACCTGCCAGAAAATCCCTACCCACCGCCATCAAGCTAGACAACAGGGCAAACTGAGTTGCGGAGAATCGGGGATTACACAGGCTCATCAGAAATCCGAGAAAGCCTGCGGTGCCTAACCCGCCACAAAAGTTTTCGACATTGACGGCTGCGACCAGTAAGGGATAATTTTTGCCTGCGATCGCCAGCACCACATAGCCCAGATTGCTGACGGCTTGCAGTCCGCCAAACACCCAAAGAGAGCGGTTAACCCCAAGCTGGCTGAGAAACGCGCCGCCTGCCAGGGTGCCCACAATGGTTGCAATTAAGCCCATTCCCTGCCGAATATTGCCAATATCAGCGTCGGAAAAACCTAGCCCTTTTCCTCCTAAAAATGGAACTGCCATTTTGGCAACCATTGCATCCCCTAACTTGAAGAGAACGATAAAGACCAACGCCATCAGGGCTTGCCGCCATCCCAGGCGACGAAAGAATTCCTGAAAGGGCTGAATAACAGCCTGGTTAAGCGATTCAGGAGGTCGAGCATTGCGTACAGGTTCGGGGGCCCAAAAGGAGGTAAATAAGCCGATTCCCAGCAAAAATGCCATGCAGCCATAAACCCAGTGCCAGGTAATGTAATCGGCCAGGTTAAAGGCAATCCATCCCGTTAATAACAGAGCGACCCGATAACCCAGGATTGTGAGGGATGCTCCCGCTCCTAATTCCCGTTCTTTGAGCGCATCGGTGCGGTAGGCGTCGATCGCAATATCCTGGGTAGCACTCAAAAAGGCGATTCCCAAGGCTGTTAGCGCTAACAGTTGCAGATTCCATGATCGCTGCTGCGGATCCAGGGTAGCAATCACCGCCATCTGCAGGGCGATCGCCAGAACTGCTGCAACCAGGGCAATTTGAGCCACTGCCATCCACCCCCGTCGGCGTCCCAAAAAGGGAGGGACGAATCGATCCAACAACGGCGACCAGAGGAACTTCAAAGAATAGGGCAGGCTAACCAGACTAAACCAACCGATCGTGCTTAGGTTCAGTTGCGCTTTAGTCATCCAGGCACGAAAGGCATCATCCGTTAGCGCATAGGGCAGACCGGACGAGAAACCAAGTAGCAGAATGGCTACCATTTTGCGGCTCTGGAAAACCCGTAGCCAGGATTGAGTTGCTTTCATTCAGGCACTAGCTAATGAGCATGGCTAAAGATATAGCACTCAGTCATCATGCCATAGCACCACCCGATTTCTGGGAAAGCAGGCTCAAACTAGAGGGCTTAACAGACCATTACCAGATCATTACCAGATCATTAGTAGACCAAAACTTTCGTTTTGGAGGGAGGGGTAAAGGGGAAAAAATCCCTTTTGGGGCTGCGCCCCCACTCCCCCCTGTTGCAAAATTTATGATTTGCAACACTAGGAGGCTTGCTTGAAGCGCCAAACGCCGACTAGAACACCCTGAATTTCAAGTTGACTGGCGGCAACTTCGATCGGAGGGTAGGCATCGGTATCGGGATTACCGGGTTGCAGCGTCACCTTACTACCCTTGCGGTGGAAATATTTCAGTGTGGTTTGATCTTCTACTCTGGCAGCGACAATGGTGCCATTCTTAATTGCCTTGGGATCGGAGACGGGCTCCAAAATTACCACATCGCCATTGTCAATTAAGGCATCAATCATACTCAAACCCCGCACCTTCAGAGCAAAGCAGCGGGGATTCATCAGAACATGGTTAAAGTCGATATGCTCAACTTCCGCTTCGGGAAAGGTTTCGACTAAACCGCCTGCCGCGATCGTCCCCAAAATCGGTACCCCCGGAGAACTCGCCTGAGTCAATCGAATCGTGCGTGCCTTCCCCTCGCTCCACTCGATATATCCCTTCGATCGCAAATGCTCCAGACGACTCTGCACAGGAGCCGGAGATCTGAGACCCATCGCTCTCATCATCTGCCGAATCGAAGGAGAATGCTGATTTTGGCGAATGTAGTCTACGAGCCAGTCGTAAAGCTGCTGTTGAGCATCGGTAAGAGTATCCATAGAAGCAAATAAGGACAAGTAGTACTTAGAACACATGTACCACCAAATTTCACACCTGTCCAGCTTTCTAGAAACGAACATTTATAGAGTTTTGTATCGTCTTATTTACATTTAAGGGAGAAAGTAGAGGGCAGAGGGCATCTGACCTGTGAAGCCCCTGCTTTATCTTCAACCTTTCATCCTTCGGTAGCAGTAGTAGAGTAACACTAGTAGAACAAAAAATAAAGTTTTGAAAGGGGTGAAGGGGTTCCACCCCTGCTTGGGGGCGAAGCCCCCAAACTCCAATGTTGCAAAATTTAGTGTTTGCACCACTAGCAAGGTCAAGTTAACGAGAGCGGCGGCAGGCAGGAAATCCTATCCCCCCATCATCACTTTTCTCTCATCCTTCCTCCGCGCCCAGCAAACTCGCCAACAAGGCCTTCTGGGCATGCATCCGGTTTTCTGCCTGCTCCCAAACCCGCGATTGGGAGCCTTCCATGACCCCATCGGTAATTTCTTCGCCCCGATGGGCAGGCAGACAATGGAGCACGATCGCGTCCTTATCCGCATAGGAGAGAAGAGTTTCGTTCACCTGATAGGGCTGGAAAATGGGAATCCGGGTGGCAGCCAGATCTTCTTGTCCCATGCTTGCCCAGACATCGGTATAGAGAACATGGGACCCCTTAACTGCCGCGATCGGGTCGGTAGTAACGGTGACTTCTGTTTGCCCCTTAGCAATCGCTTTTGCCTGGGAAACGATCGCATCCAGCGGTTGGTAGTCAGGCGGCGCAGCGATCCGGACGTTTAAGCCTGCAAGAGCACAGCCCAGCATAAGGGAATGGGCCACATTGTTGCCATCGCCAACATAGACCAGGGTTAGCCCTGCCAAAGAGCCGAAGGATTCCTGGATAGTCTGCAAGTCCGCAAGCACCTGGCAAGGATGCTCTAAATCACTGAGCGCATTAATGATCGGAATCTTGGCGTAGTTAGCAAAGGTTTCGAGATCGCGCTGCTCAAAGGTGCGGATTGCCAGAATATCTAGATAGCGATCTAAAACACGGGCGGTATCGGCGATCGGCTCACCCCGACTCACCTGGGTCACGCTAGGATTCAGGTCTAGAACCTGACCACCCAGTTGATACATCGCCGCCGAAAAGCTGACACGGGTCCGTGTTGATGCTTTATAGAATACCAATCCCAGGATTTTCTGACATTTGGGGGTCACTTCGCCTGCTTTCAACTGCGCTGCCAAATGCAAAAGTTGATGCAGCTCATCGGCAGTCAAATCAGCCAGACTAAGCAAATCCCGTCCTTTCAGTACCCCCATTATCCTCGCCCTCAACGGTCTACTGCCCTAAAAACCTAGCAGATCTCCCTGACTTAGCCTAGTACAACAAAAATAAAGTTTTGAAAGGGATGCAGGGGTGGACCCTTCTTGGGGGGCAAAGCCCCCAACCCCCCAGGTTGCAAAACTGAGTGTTTGCAACACGAGTGCTTTTTCGGTTTTGATCTGGTGAACTTAGGTCTGGTCGAATGATGTTGTTTTGCGGACTATCGTCTACCGTCTACTTCAAACCATCCGACGATCGCCCGAATTAATCCTTCCAGGGTATATTCTTGAGCTTCTATATCCACCCTTTCCAGCAGGCTTTCGCAGGTTTTGCTGGTTTGGGGACCGATGGAGGCGATGCACACTTCCGCTAGCCAGGTTTGCCAGCGATCATCTCCCTGGGCTTGCTGAAGGAGTTGGCAGAAGTGCCGGACGGTTTTGGAACTGGCAAACGTAACCACATCTACAGCTCGATGTTTGAGGGCTTCCAGGGCTTCTGGCGCGATCGCCTCCGGACAGCGAGACTGGTAAGCGGCAACCTCCATGACTTCTGCGCCTCTCTTGGAAAAATCTTTCACCAGGACGTCTCGTCCACCGCTTTCAACCCTGGGGAAAAGGATTTTAGCACCCTCCAGCGGTTTGGGGAAATAGGCAGCCAGGGAGTCAGCGACAAATTCAGGGGGGACAAAATCTGGCTTTAGGCCCCGCTTTTCTAGCATTAAGGCGGTTTTGTCCCCCACAACGGCAATCTTAAGCCCGGCCAGCGCTCGGACATCTCGAATCTGAGTTGCCAACCGTTCAAAGAAGTAATCCACACTGTTAGCTGAAGTTAAAACCAACCAGTCGAAATCTGACAGGTGGGCGATCGCGTGATCTAATTCTGCCCAACTTGAGGGGGGCACAATCTCCAGCGCAGGCATTTCGATGACGGTTGCCCCTTCCTGCCGGAGGCGATCGCTAAACTGGCTGGACTGGCTTGCAGAACGGGTCACCAAAACCGTTTTATCAGCAAGCGGCAGGGTAGGCGTCGGGTAGAGAACGTCGAGCGTTGGATAGGGTTGAGATTGGACAGATACCATTGAGGATTGTGAGGTAGACAACGAGTCGAAGACGGCATAGGTATCAAGATTGTTCCCCAGCCTCTGGCCCCCACTTTGCATTCCCTGAACTTGCAGAAATGCCCGAAGTCCTACAACTTCCCCAATCACGATGACACAGGGAGAAAGAGCTTCATTGGCGGTTTCACCCACAATATCTATTAGAGTGCTCTCCCAAACCTGCTGATGGGGACGCCCTGCCCAGCGGATAATTGCGATGCGAGTCCGGGGCGATCGCCCATGATGCAGGAGCTGATGCACAATTTCCGGCAACTGCCGCCCTCCCATCAGAATGACCAGGGTATCCATCCGAGCCAGCACTTCCCAATCCAGGGCATCCGGGTCGTGTGCCGTAAATACTGCGAAACAGCGGCTCAGTGCCGGATCGGTGAGGGGAATTCCTGCCAACAGCGGTGCCACAAGAGCTGAAGAGAGTCCTGGCAGTACTTCGTAGGCACAACATGCCGCTTTCAGAGCCTGGATTTCTGTCTGTGCCCGTCCGAAGATGAAAGGATCGCCGCTCTTAAGCCGCACAACCTGCTGCCCTTGTTGACAATGCTCAATCAACAGCCGATTAATTTCTGTCTGCGGCATACTGGGTTCGCCTCCCCGTTTGCCCACATCTAATTTAAGGCAGCGTTCAGGCACCAAGCTTAACAACTCGGCATCGACCAAGGCATCGTAAACCAAGACTTCTGCCTGTGCCAGGAGTTGATATGCCCGCACGGTCAGATACGCCCCAGATCCGGGTCCAGACCCAACCAGATATACTTTGCCTATTCGTCCAGCCATAGGGGGTTGGGAGTGAGGGGTGAGGGAGGGAGCAAGAAACGAAGAGAATAACTCTTTTCCCATCATCCCATCATCCCATCCCCCTTACCGATGACTCCTGCCTCTCTTGTGCTTTGACATACCCCTTGAAAGAATAAGAACTTGACAAGGGGGGAATGGGGACTTCGCCACCAGTCAGGGGTGAACACCCTGCACCCTGTTATTGTTGACAACCCCTAGCCTTTAGTTCCCCTCTCTAGGAGTCCGCCAGGATAGATTTGAGGGGTAACTCAAATCTATAAAACCCATATTCCAGGTGTTTTGAAGGTTTTCAACCCTTCAAAACAGACTTGACAGATCACTGGACTCCAGGACAACAAAAATAAAGTTTTGAAAGGGGTTTGGGGGTTCCGCCCCTTCTTAGGGATGAAGCCTTTAAACCCCCATTTTGCAAAATTTAGTGTTTGCAACACGAGTAGCCCACCAAAAGAACTTTGCTGGTCCCTAAAATCTGAAAGATTTTAAGAAGGTTTTCAGGAGTGCCCAATCCTGAAATCTGGTCGAGCGATCGGGCTGATAGAATCTGGGCATGTATGACAACGTTTGTAAGTTTCTGGTTGAAAGCTACAGTCAAGACTTTGCCCAATGGTTACTTGGAGAACCCATGGGCTTGACCCAACTCAGCCCATCGGAATTGGCACCAGGTGGTGATTTATCTCAAACCCGCAGCATCTGCCCTGGTGCAGCAGACGATATTTGAAATTCCAGGGATGCGCCATCAGTTTGAAGTGATTCGCTTGTAGGAGGTGACAACAGCAGACCTGATGAAGTTCCCAGGATTGTTGCCTCTGGCCATTTTGAGCCGGAGTGAGGATAAAATCCAGACACTTCAGCAAATTGCTCAACAGATTGACACGCTAAGGGACCGAGTAGCACAAGGTAATGTCGCAGCCGCCACATCAGTTCTGGCAGGATTAGTATTGGAGAAAGCGGTGATTCGGCAGATTTTACGGGAGGAGATTGTGAAAGACTCAGTCATTTATCAAGACATTCTGCAACAAGGTTTACAACAAGGTCGCCAGGAAGGTTTACAACAAGGTCGCCAGGAAGGAGAAGGCGCACTGGTACTGCGATTGTTGCAACGCCGGATTGGGCCAATAGATCAGAATCTAGAGTCTCGCATTCGATCGCTCCCAGTGGATCAACTCGAAGCCTTAGGTGAAGCGTTGTTGGATTTTACACAGCCGACTGAGTTGGCGACCTGGTTAGAACGCAACTCATCATCCTTCAATTCCAGCTCATAGGCCGTAGAAGCCGTCACCCCAAGCTTAAATCGGCAATCGATCGATATCCTGGTTTGCTCCAATCACCACCATTGCGGCCCCCTTCCCCAATTGCTTATTGGGGGGGGGATTAATTTCAAACTTGCCGTTTTGGCTAACGGCCAAAACGTTTAAGCCAAAGTTACTGCGGAGTCTTAGCTCGGAAATGGTTTTGCCATCAAACTGTTCGGGAATGATGACTTCGACGATGCTGTTGTCCGGGTCTAGTTCAAACCGATCGAGAATACCGGGTTTGGTCAGCGATCGGGCCAGGGCGCATCCCGTCTCGTGCTCTGGAAACACCACATGATCGGCACCCACTTTTCTCAACAGCTTGACGTGAATTTCTGAAGAGGCTTTTGCGACCACATGCGGAACTCCGCCCTCTTTCACATTAAGGGTGGTAATAATGCTCTCCTGAACATAGTTGCCGATCGCCACAATCACAGTATCTTGCTCAAAAACCCCCGCTTCTCTCAAGGCAGCGGGCTGAGTAGAGTCCAATTGGCGGGCGTGGGCAGCAATCCGATCAGCCAGAATTTGAGCAACTTTGGTTTCATCCGTGTCAATGCAGAGGACATCGTACCCCTGTTTGTGGAGGGTAAAAGCAACTGCCCGACCAAAGCGGCCTAAACCAATGACTGCAAACTGTTTATTTTTACGATCAGACCGCAGGCTTTGAAAAAAGTTAAGAGAAGAGAGACTTACCACGTATTAACCCGACAGTGTTGTTTCGGTTTGCAACAGGAGAACCATAACCACCTCTAATCGAACCATCAGCCATTAAAGGCAGAGAAAAGACCCCATGATTTAAATTAACAGGATAACCGCATCAGCCTACAAGTAAATTTTCCTGTGGATAGTGAATAAAACTAGGCTTGGGATCTCCCAGAATTGCTGCCATGAGCAACAGCACGCCAACCCGCCCGATATACATGGTGGCAACCAAAATCAGCTTGGCAAAGGTACTGAGTCCGGCTGTGATCCCGGTTGACAGACCAACAGTGGCAAAGGCAGACACCACCTCAAACAGGATTTGAATAAAATTAACCTCCGGGTCAGACAGGGAGATCAATATTGTCATCACGATTACGGTCGCGAATGAACCAACTGCAACTCCAACCGCTTTGAGGATCAGCGATAGGGGCACCTGCCGCTGATAGAGGGTGACTTCTTCCCGCTCGTGCAAAATCGCTTTAGTGCAACTGGTGAGAACCCGAAGGGTTGTGGTTTTGATCCCTCCGGCGGTTCCCCCTGGGCTACCGCCAACAAACATCAGGGCGATCGTGATAAACAGACCCGCTGTTGTCATCTTGCTAATATCAATCGTGTTAAATCCAGCGGTTCTGGGAGTGACAGACTGGAACCAGGCACCCATCAATTGGGTTGAGAAATCGACCGATCCCAGGGTTTGAGGGTTGCGAATCTCTACCAACAGAAAGGCGATCGTCCCAAGGATCAGGAGAATCAAGGTTGTGCTGACTGCAACTTTGAAGTTCAGCGATAGGATTAATTGCTGGGGCCTTTTTTGAATGCGATCGCGGAACCACAAATACATCTCAAAAATGACCTCATAGCCAATTCCGCCAAAAATAATCAGCCCTGGAATGGCCAGATTCAGCAGCCATGAAGATTGATAGCCGATCAAGTTATCTACAAACAAGCTGAACCCTGCATTATTCCAGGCACTCACGCTATGAAAGATGGCCAGCCACAATCCCCGATCTAACCCATACCTGGGGCTAAAAACCAGCAACAGCAAAAATGCCCCGGTAATCTCAAAAACGATCGTCGTCGCGATGATCGATCGCACGACTTGAGCCAGTCCCTGCATTCCTGTCCGGTCCAGCGCTTGCTGGACAGCAAGCTTATCCCGTAGACCAAACCGACGACCGACCAACAACAACAGAAATGTCGTCGCCGTCATATATCCCAGCCCACCTACCTGGATTAACGCCACGATCACCAGTTGCCCAAACGTTGAAAAGTAGGTGCCAGTATCGACAACGATATGGCCTGTCACACACACCGCAGAGGTTGCAGTAAACAGGGCAACAATCACATGTTCCCAACTCCAAACCCCATCACTGGTAGAAAGGGGCAAGATCAGTAGACAAGTTCCGACTGCAATGACAGCCAGAAATCCCAGGCAAATTGTTCGAGAAACAGGCATGAAGGCTAAGGGATAAAGGATAAAGGGTAAAGGATCAGGCTACGGGATGAAGGCTCAAGGCTAAAAATGAGGTGGGATAGAAGCACATGCCCTTTTTATCATTTATCCTTTAACCTTTATCCCTCCTTCTCCTATGACTTCTACTCTCAACCAGCAAATTCAACAGTTTTATGATGCCTCTTCCGGTTTGTGGGAACAAATCTGGGGAGAACATATGCATCATGGCTACTACGGAATCGACGGAACTCAACAGAAAGAACGCCGTCAGGCCCAGATCGACCTGATTGAAGAATTACTTCAGTGGGCAAAGGTTGACCAGGCAAAACAAATTTTGGATGTGGGTTGTGGAATTGGTGGAAGTTCCCTTTACCTGGCAAAGAAATTCAACGCAAGTGCGATCGGAATTACCTTAAGTCCCGTCCAGGCGAAACGGGCCACAGAGCGCGCTCAGGCAGCAGGTATGGGCGGGGGAGCGCAACCCGTAGCGACCTTCCAGGTTGCCGATGCGTTGAAGATGCCGTTCGCAGATCAATCGTTTGATCTGATTTGGTCCTTAGAGAGCGGCGAACACATGCCGGACAAATCAAAATTCTTGCAGGAGTGCTATAGAGTGCTAAAACCCGGTGGCACTTTTTTGTTCGTGACCTGGTGCCATCGCCCAACAGACCAGCAACCCCTGAGCACCAGCGAACAGGAGCATCTGGAGCGGATCTATCAGGTCTACCAGCTCCCCTACGTGCTGTCGCTCCCTCAATATGAGGCGATCGCCCGCACGGTTGGGTTTCAACACATCAATACCGCTGATTGGTCCACAGCCGTCGCCCCTTTTTGGGATAGGGTAATTGACTCCGCACTGACTCCGGCGGCAATGGTCGGGCTACTCCTTTCCGGCTGGACAACGATTCAGGCTGCTCTTTCCTTGGGGCTGATGCGCCGTGGCTATCAAAGTGGGCTGATTCGGTTTGGCTTGTTGTCTGGAGTCAAGGAAGCGAGTCGGGAGGAAGCCATGAGTAATGGGTTTTGAATTGATTGATCTGCCCTTTGGGCCTCATCCCTCTAGTAACGGTAAGGTAAACCAAAACGTCGCCCCTTCTCCTGGAGCGCTGATTGCCCCAATCTGCCCGCCGTGGGCTGTAATAATTTGACGACAAAGATACAAGCCTAAACCGATGCCCGAAGAACGTCGGGTGCGAGCGCTTTGGGCATAGCGTTCAAACAAAGACTGACACTCCTGTTGGGTCATGCCAACACCATTGTCCTGAACACTACACCGAAGCATCTCTTCTTCGATCGTGGCTTGCAGTGTGATCCGAAGTCCGGGTGGATTGTGTTTGAGTGCATTGGTCAGCAGGTTTTCAAACACCCGCCGGAGTAAGGCAGGATCAGCGCTGACGCAGGGCAGATGGGAGGACACCTGATTGCTCAGAGTTGCCTGGTTTTCGATGACTAGAGCTTCTAAATCGTCCCCAATATCCCTCACCAAGTCCCCGACATTAATCTGTTCACACTCCAGATCAACTCCTCGAACTTCAGTCGAGTGCGCCTCTAACAGGGAATTAATCATGGCGATCTGGCGCTCGGAACTTTGCACCATTCGGTTCAAAACTGAGCGCGAGATCGTTGCGGTTTCCCCTGACTTGTTCTGCAAATGCCTGAGCACCATCAACATGCCCATGACAGGCGTGCGCAGATCATGGGAAACCGCGTGCAGGAAGTCATCCTTGACCTGATTGAGCTGTTGTAGTTCCCCCATGCTCTGCTGTAGTTGGGAGGTGCGCTCCTGCACCTGCTGTTCCAATCCGGCATTGAGGGACTGCACCTGCTGATATAGTTCTGCCTGCTGAATCGCGATCGCCACCTGAGTAGACAACTGAGACATCAACTCAATTTCAAAAGGCGACCAGTGACGGGTTTCGGAACATTGCTGGGCAACCAGCACCGCTAGAAATTGGTCATCCAGAAGAATGGGAACCCCAAGGCTGGCCCTAATCTGGCATTGGGTATAGTATTCTGCCAGCGGAGGGGACAATTCTTCCACTGCCGTGTCATCGATTGCCCGCACCTGACCCTGGGCAAACAAGGCCCGAATTTCTCGCATGTGAAGATCGCTGGTAATCCAGGCAAGGATGGATCCCCACTCGGTCGCGGCAGATTCGGCAACAATCCTGCCCTGCCAGTTGAAGTCAATCTGTCCGATGAATACCCGATCGGCTTTAAGAAATTGGCGCACCTCTTCGACCGTGGTCGTTAGAATTTGATCGAGGTTCAACGATCGCCGAATTCGTAAAGCAATTTGGCCCAGCAGGCGATCGCGTTCAGCGTTTGCCCGCAGTTGAGCTTCCGCCCGATTGCGTTCTGTAATGTCACGGATGATTGACAGGACTTCATCCTTACCGCTGACCACCAGTCGAGCCTCATAATCGCGAATCTCTCCCCGATTCGCCAGTTGATACTCATAAACCTGAGTCGTGCCTGTTTGCAGCGTCCGCTCCACGTGGTCCATTCGCGCTTGAGCCGCCGCTGGCGGCAACACATCGTAAACCTTTCTCCCGATCATTTCTGCTGGCGGAATGGCAAAGCTAGCGATGTTTTCTGCCTTACAGTCCAGATAGGTGCCATCTCTGTGAATCCGGAGCATCATGTCAGGAATCGCGTTGAGGAAGGCCCGATTGCGGGCTTCGCTTTGTTTCAACGCCTCCTGAGCTTGCTTACGCTCGGTAATATCAATCGTCACCGTCAGCAGACAGGGCTCTCCTTTCAACTGAATAATTTCGGCGGAGAGGAGCGCTACCCCTATTTCGCCTGACTTGCGGCGAAACCTCATCTCCAAATTGCCAACCGAGCCAACTGATTGCAATGCCCGGTACATGTCTGCCCGATCGGATAGATCGCTCCAAATATTCAGATCACCCATCGTTTGCCCAATCACCTCCTGCCGTTGATAACCCGTGATTCGCAAAAAACTGTCATTCGCATCAATCAACCGGACAGATGAAGGATCCTGCAGAGTGGTCAGCGTCATGGCTGCGGGACTGGAGCGGAAAGCTTTGGAGAATTTCTCCTCCGATTCCAGCAACGCCTGCTCGGCCCGCTTGCGTTCGGTAATATCCAGTAGGGTGCCAATGATGGCAGGTTGACCGTTAACCTCGGTTTTGCTGCCCAGAGCTTCTAAATCAATCTGGACGCCATCCTTACGAACCCCCCGCAGCGTGTAGTGAGCGGTTTCCGTTGCTCCATGCAGGCGCTTTCGGATATTTTCCTGCACCAATGCCCGGTCTGCGGGCGAAACAATCTGCAAAACAGGCGTACCGATTAACGCTCCAGTTTCATAACCAAAAATCTCTGCCAGTTTGGGATTGGCATACACAAAATTCCCCTGTTGAATCACGTAAATGCCAACCAGGGATTGCTCGACCAGAGTTCGAAACCGTCCTTCGTTTTCTCGCAAAGCTGCCTCTGTCCGCTTGCGATCAGTAATATCTAAAACATAGCCTTCATAATGGGTAACCTCCCCCCGTTCATTATGAACAATGCCACAGAGGTCATAAATCCAGCGAACTTCCCCATCTGCCCGGATGATCCGATAATCCTGCTCAACGGCGGGTAGCCTAGCCCGGATGCCCTCTTCAATTTCATGGGCAACTCTGGCAGCATCATCGGGATGAATAATACTGCCATAGAGCAGCCGACCGCTGGTAAAGTCCTCTGGCTGATAGCCAAACTGGGTAATGTTAGCTGAAACATATTCTACGGGCCAGTTTTCCTCGTTCAGCCAGCGGAAGACAACAACAGGCCCGGCGGCAAACAGACGGCGTTCCCGATCGTTCGCCCTTTCTGCCTGCTTACGCTCACTAATATCGCGCATAATGATCACGACCTCCTGCCCCCCACAATGGACAATGCGGGCTTCCCGATCACGCAGGATATGGTTAACGACTATCTGATACTCAAAGCTTTGTAGCTCACCCGTTTTTAGTGCCTGACGAATGGAATGCTGCCACAGACACGCAACTTCCGCAGGCAGCACTTCTGCCAGCGTCTTACCGACCAATTCCGGTGCCCGAAGAAGCAGATCCTCCTCCCTGGCTGCTTTTACACTCAAGAAAACGCCATCCTCCCGAATTCGAAAGATAAAGTCCGGGATGGCATTCACCAGTGCCCGGTTGTGGGCTTCGCTTTCCCTGAGCGCAGTTTCTGCTTGAATTTGGTCGGTAATATCCCTCACGACTGTCAGCAAATGGGGCTTACCGAGAAAATGGAAACTCGTTCCCATCACCTCCACGTGCAGTGGTGTCCCATCCTTGCGAAGATTCACTGCCCGCCGTCGGAACGTTCCTCCCGCTTTGATCGTGGCAAAATATTCTGCCAGCAGGGGATAGCTATCTGGGTGGATAAAGACCTTAGGCGACAGGCCCACAAACTCCTCACGGGTGTAGCCGTGCATTCGACAAAAGGCAGGGTTTGCTTCCACAACCACTCCCGTATCGGGGTCATTAATCACCAGTCCATCCCGAACAGACTCAAAGATGCTGCGATATTGGGCTTCCGTCTGGAGCAATCGTTCCTCGGTTTCTCGGCGTTCCGTAATGTCTGTTAACACTGCCAGGGAGCGGATGATCCCTCCCTGTGGGTCCTTTTCTGCGATCGCTGACAGTAGGACGTCGATGACCTCCCCCGTTTTCTTCACGAATTGATAGGAGATATCCTTACAACTCCCCATTCTGAAGTATTCAGGCAGCACCACTGTTTCAGCATAACGACGAGATTCGGTTGTCATAAATTCCACCGACTTTCGCCCCAGCACTTCGCTGCGTTCATAGCCCAAGGAAGACAACCAGTAATCGCTGACACCAACCAAACGTCCCTGGGCATCAATCGAGTGCAGCATCACAGGGGTGTTATTGTAGAGCGATTGGTAACGGGTCTCACTCTCTTGCAGCGCTTCCTCTGCCCGACTGCGATCGATCCTATCCGGTGCCAACTGCGCCCGATTTTCTAAACCCGCCAACCGGGATGCCAGGATTGCTTGAACCTGGGCAAACGCTGTACTGTCCCGACAGCACTCCCGTATTGCTTGTAAATCATCAGAGTCCAGAATCATAGACCTTCCTGGTGAATGAGCGACCTTGCAGCAGATCCCTACCGTCATATTCTTTTTAAAATCAGCCTCCTGCCCCTTTTTTCCGAAAGAATTTAATCAAGTTAGGGAAGTCCTAATTTTGGAAAGGATGGAGAATCCTGGAGCGAGCATGAGCGGAGTGATACAGATTATTCGCCCACGGATAAATCGAGCGCGTATCATCCATTCAGCGTTTATAGCTGTAGCCCAATTGGCT
>JBAUTA010001016.1:0-2740 GCA_049581985.1 Kovacikia sp. | reverse complement strand
CAGCATTGCTTTGCGATAATTGGCAACCGTGCGCGGGTTGATGGGATAAATGACACAGGGCGTAAATCAGCGGTCCGCGTTTCTGTTCCAAACATACAGCCAACAAAGCATTCCCATATCGTTTTCGTAACCCCTCAACCCAGGCAGCAATGGCATCAGGTTGTGAACTAATCACATCCTCTTCTGCTTCACCTGTAGTACAGTCGTAGAGATAAATGTCGTGCTTACGGTCAGACCAATCAATTCCGATGTAAGCAGCGTACACGTCCTGACTCATGATGTTATCCTCAAACTACAGTTGGTGATGCAACTGGAATTGCTTCTACTCAAGGCGAAAAGATTATGGAAGTGTAGCCACACCGTCCTCTGAGGATTCGTTGGAGAGAGAAGCATAGGGTGGGGCGAGGCGATATGTTAGTAGACATTGAATGTCACCCGATGCATGGTCGTCTCCCACCCTGCTTCCCAGTTCTGAACTTGAGTGTACTCCTCAATCTCAGTCCCGTCCTCCCATAAAGTCGCTGCACCGGAACGCTGTTAGTTGGTTGGCGGGGTTGTGAGGTTATCTACGTCCGGTGAGCTTGGTCGTTGGGCTGATATTCAACGGTGATGCCTTCGGTGAGGTAGCGATGGAAGATTTCGTTGTTGTTGATCAGATCGGGGCTGGCAATGTTTTGCAGTTCCCGCTGTGCCTGGTGGCGAATGTCGGGGGGAATGTGGGGATTGATGCGTCCGATCGCCTGGGTGAGTCGATCTTTGAGCAGCACTTCACTAAAGCTTTGGCGTTTTTCGAGGCTCAGGTACGCTCCCCCAGTGGTGTCTTTAACTCGGAAGCCCCCATCCCCACTGGCGGCATCATCCGGGGCAAGGTCGGCTCCGTGGGTGTAGCCATAGCCGAGGGCATCGAGCAGTTCGAGGTTATAGGCTTCGATGTCGTCTTCAGTGGTGAATTTGCTTATCTTTGTCACTCTTCTTGCAGAATGCGCTGGAGTTCTTGCTGCAATGCCGCTTTGTCGGGTAAATAAAGTTGGTAACGAGACACAAAAAGTTGATTGGAGATAGAGCCAGTGGCATATTCCACCAAAATCTCGTCCTTATCCCGTGCTAGCACAATGCCAATTGGTTCGTTGTCGTCTTCCACATTCTCCTCAGCCCGAAAGTAGTTCAGGTACAGGTTCATCTGCCCAATATCTTGGTGATTCACGGCTCTGGTCTTTAGATCAATTAAGACAAAGCATTTGAGAATGCGGTGATAAAACACCAAATCTACATAAAAGTGCGTGTTATTAAGCGTAATTCGGTATTGCTGCCCAATAAAGGCAAAGCCTTTGCCCAATTCCAGCAAAAATTGCTCTAATTTTTCGATCAAGCGTTGTTCTAACTCGCTTTCGCGGTAATTGCGTTCGGGCAAGTCCAAAAACTCGAACACGTAGGGATCTTTGACCACGTCTTGCACGGATTCGATCCGTTGCCCTTGCTTGGCCAGGGCCAAAATCTCTGCCCGATCTTTACTCAGGGCGACTCGCTCAAAGAGGGCAGTGTCTTTTTGCCGCTTGAGTTCCCGCACTGACCAGTTTTCCTGGATGCACTGCTGTTCGTAGAAGGATCGCGCTAACTCATCCGATACTGCCAAAAGCTCGATATAGTGCGACCAGCTTAATTTGCCAGACAGTGTTTGGCAATTTGGATAAGCCAGGTACAGCAGCCGCATGTATTGCAAGCTGGATCGGCTAAAGCCTTTGCCATAAGCTATTTTGAGGTCTTTTGAGAGTTGGTTTAACAAACGGGAACCATACTCGGCTCGTTCTTGCCCGCCTTGCTCAAATTCGACGATGTATCGCCCAATTTGCCAGTAGGTTTGCAGCAGTACGGTGTTGACCTGTTTTGCCGCTTGTACTCGCCCTTGGGTGAGGCAGTCGGAGATGAGTTCGATTAAGCCCTGGTAGGATAAGGGCTTGGGGGTTAAGTCGCTCATGGCATCAGGTTATACTGGGCACCGCTTGGCTCAGGCTTGGACGAGGGAACGCACCGAGAGGATTTCATCTGATCGCAGCGGGGTAACAGCAGATTTGGGCACGGTGACGACATCGATCGATTCGCCCAGAGCATTAAAGACTTCGAGGATGTAGCCTTCTTCGATACCTTCTGGATCGGGCACTATATCAATAAAGGTAGCAATATCGCCTTGTTTGAGGCTGTATTCAGGAAAGTCACGAGTTAGGGAAACGCAGATGTATAGCTCAATCATGGCTGTTCTTGGGCTTTGATCTTGTCGTAGAGACTATCGACGGTTTCACCTTCAAAGAGTTTGTCTTTAATTTGAGAGTAGTCTTCGCGGACGGGTAGCCATTGCTGAGTCGCAGACTGCCAAACGACGACAAACTGTTGACGGGATAAGGTACATAAGGCAAGCGTTTCCCCTGCTTTAGTGACAAATTCCACCTCAAAGTCTTCGTCGGTATAGCATTCGACAATTGTGCCTCGATCGCCAATGACTCGGTTGGCTTCTGGAAGATTGACCTGTAATTCGACAATATCAAACAGTTCTGGGTTGGTCATGGCTAATCGGTGATGCGGAGTTTGCCGCTCATGAGTTTGGGTAGAAGCACATCACGGGTTTTGGTTAGAGTTTGAATTTGCTGTTTATTAGCAATTATTCTCTCTCCCAGGAGTCTAAAAAGCCTTACTAAGTTCTTATGAGTTTTTAGATTAGGAATTACAAACTTGATTCTTGCAATGG
>JBAUTA010001015.1:0-2129 GCA_049581985.1 Kovacikia sp. | reverse complement strand
TTCTAAGTAAGTGTTAAATGCCTCTGGGTCGCTACCCTCTAAGTGATAGCTACTGACAATGTGTTTTACCCGCTGGCGGTTTAGCTGCTCTCCCAGTTCCATCGCAACCTCCATTGGAGTGGGCTTTCTGAATTATAGTGAATCTCCTGTTTATTTCCGTTCTGGATGGCGGGCCTCTTCGCGGGGTATCCCTAAGCGATTTACCTCACCAATTAGCTGATAGAGCCGTCCTAAATCCCGCTGGTTGAAATATAAAAGCAATCGGGAAACACCGATCGCGGCATCTTGAGCTTCCTGAGGGAGGGGGGTACTTTTTTCAATCCGTCCTTTCACCAGAATGTCGCTAAAGCTTTCATTGAGCCAGGCAATATCTTCATCTGTCAGTTCAGAGTTGAGCCGAATCACGAGCCGATTGCCAACATAGCGGCAGGAATGGAACACCCGGTAGAAGCTGGCGATCGCCTCACAGGCAACATCAATTTGATCGGTAATGGTATAGATGCTGGGATCCTCTGGGCTGATCAATCCCCGTTTGAGCAATTGCTTTTGAATATATTCATTCCAGTCGTTCCAGTAATTGCCACCAGGTTTATCAATTAGCACCAGCGGCATGGGGGAAGATTTACCCGTTTGACTCAGGGTAAGACACTCAAACGCTTCGTCCTGGGTTCCAAAGCCACCGGGGAAGAGGGCCAGCGCGTCACTTTCCCGCAGAAAAAACAGCTTGCGGGTAAAGAAATACTTGAATGGAATCAGCTTGCGATCGCCCTCGATAAAGGGGTTGGCACCCTGCTCAAACGGAAGCTGAATATTCAGCCCAAAGGATTTCTCCTGTCCAGCACCTTCATTCCCTGCCTGCATAATGCCGCCGCCTGCGCCCGTGATCACCATAAATCCCTGTTTCGTAATGGCATGGGCAAACTCAACCGCCATCTGGTACTCCGGGGAATCAGCCCCAATCCGGGCGGAGCCAAAAATGGCAGTTTTCCGCACATGCCGATAGGGGTAAAAGGTTTTGAACGCCCTTTCCATATCCTGAAGCGAGGCGTTGCAGATTTTCCAGTCCAGGCGGTCAATCTCATCGTCTGCCATGCGTACGATCGTTGATAGGGCCAACTGAATCAACTCTCCATGCTTTGAATTAGGCAACCGTTCAAGTAAACGGAGCACGTCAGCGTGGAGTGACTCAGATGGATTTGGCAACGGAGATGTAGCCATGAATTCCTCCGAATAGACAGCATTCTATTGTATCGGGATTCCCCTATCCCTCGCTCAACGAAAAGCCTGTGGAGAGAGAAATTTGGGGCTAAACACTTGTTATTTGCAGAAAAATCAATCCGTTCAATCTTTTTAGGGAGTGCTAGATGATTGACCAGAAACTCCTATCTGTTCCATGCCTTCTACCTGGATGCGGCAGTTGCTATGAAAACCTAAGACGTTTACAGCATGGGCATTACCAAAGGCATTTTGAGAATTCTGGAAAAAATTATTTGGATTGTAGAGAAAAGAGCGATGCCAGTAAAGGTTATAACCTAGTCTGTTGAGAAATTGAACCAGGGCAAAGCTCTCTGCCTGCAAGCTATTTCTAATATACAGAATTGGCTGAAAGCTCTGAATGGTTTTGATAGCGCCTTTGAGAATGGATAATTCTCGACCGGGGGCATCAATTTTGAGTAGCCGACACTGGGGCAATTCAAGCCTATCCAGAGCGATCACCTGAAGCCGTTCAAGGGGGTCGTTGCCAGGGCAAAAGAGAGTTTCAGCAGGTGGGTTCGACCTGGAAACTGGAGCAGAATCAGTAGTTTCCCCCAGCAGGAACGGGTAGCAATAGGCGTTGGTGAAACCGTTGAGGGCAAGGTTGGCACAAAGAGTTTGCAGCAGCAGGCGCTCAGGCTCGATCGCCACCACCTTTCCTAGGGTTCCCACCGCTCTGGCAAAAAATACCGTATGGGCACCGATATTTGCCCCCACTTCAACGATCGTCTCCCCCGACCGGAGCAATGGTTGAAACAGGGAAACTTCCTCCTCGCTCCATTCTCCATAGAGTTCCAGGGATTTTCCAACCTCGTCGTTGGGGTTATAGAGGAAACTGCCGTGACGGCAGGGAGTGGGGAGGGGGAGGGGTAGAG
>JBAUTA010001014.1:0-5117 GCA_049581985.1 Kovacikia sp. | reverse complement strand
CTATATTAAGGGAGTGTGAGGAGCGAACCAGCAAGGGCACCGAGACGAAACACGGCAAGTCGTCGGTGCCCTTTCTGATTTTAAATCTCCAATCTAAAGCATTTCCGTTATTTGCTATTTGCCTTCTGCGGTTGGGATTACCCTGGTTGGCAAGGTACGAAGAAAAGCATAAAGAAAAACATAAAGAAAAGGATACACGGAAGGAAGGAGAATCCTGGGGTTATGATGAGTTTCCCCAACTCTCGGCTTTCCTGCATCATGTCTTTTTTAGCGCTATCAGCGCGGTTGTATTGGTGCTGTCAATAGGTGGGTCAGGTTGTAGTCGTTTCATCGCCGCTTCACCCCCCTATCTTCTTGGCTCTCCTTCGCCCCGCCTAGTAGGTTCGTCAGGACAGATTTGAAGTCCCTCAAATCTATAGAACCCATATTCTGGGTGTTTAATAGCCCCCTGGCGTTGCAAACCCTAAATTTTGTACCAGGGGGTGGTGGTGGCTTCGCCCAAAAACGGGGAACCCCTTCACCCCCTGCCAACCTTTATTTTTGTTGTACTAGACTTTGGTCAATCCGATCGGGCAGGAAACATCGGTTCCGCCCAGGCCACAATAGCCGTTTGGATTTTTAGCCAGGTACTGTTGATGGTAGTCTTCGGCATAAAAGAACTCAGGGGCATCGAGGATTTCGGTTGTAATTTTGCCGTAGCCTGCTTTGCTTAATGCCTCCTGATAGGCATCACGGGAAGCTTCAGCCGCTTGCCGCTGCTCCTGGGAGTAGACGTAAATACCGGAACGGTACTGAGTTCCCGCATCATTTCCCTGGCGCATTCCCTGAGTTGGATTGTGGCTTTCCCAGAATAGTTTTAGCAGGGTTTCATAGCTGACAAGATTGGGATCGTAGACGACGTAAACAACTTCGTTATGACCTGTCATGCCTGAGCAAACTTCTTGATAGGTGGGATTGGGGGTCAGGCCAGCGGCATAGCCAACAGCGGTCACAAACACACCCTCTTGCTGCCAGAATTTGCGTTCTGCTCCCCAAAAACATCCCAGACCAAACAGGGCAGTTTCCAATCCTTCCGGGAAGGGGGGCTGCAGGGGATTGTGATTAACGAAATGGCGATCGGCCACAGGCATGGATTTTGTCCGTCCTGGCAGTGCCTCATCAGGGGTGGGCAGGGTTAATTTTTTGCCAAATCCAAATAGAACCATGGGTTTTGACTCTCAATGTCTGATAGACAGCTTTACCTTTCTTCAGCATAGATTATTTTCCCAGGCATGCCCTGCTCGCCTGGGTACGGTAATCCGTTTAATAGGGTAGGGGAGGGGATTGGAGGGTAGGGGAACTGCGATAAAATGCTAAGGTTTTGCTTTTACCCCTACTGCAAGCAACAATGGCCAGTACTTTCCCGACGCCCACTGCGATCGAAACCTATCGGCAGCAGTTTCCAGCTCTACAGGATAAATCCTATTTCAACTATGGGGGGCAGGGGCCATTGCCCCGATCGGCGCTCATGGCAATTCAACAATCCTATGAGCAGATTCAGCAGTTGGGGCCATTTTCGGAGCGGGTTAATCGTTGGATTGCTGAACAGACAGAAGCAACCAGAGGAGCGATCGCCGCTGAGTTGGGCACCTCCCCCGAAACGATTACCCTGACCGAAAACGTTTCGGTTGGCTGCAATATAGTCCTTTGGGGCATAGACTGGCAGGCGGGGGATCATCTGCTAATTTCTGATTGTGAACATCACAGCGTTGTTGCGGTTGTGCAGGAAATTCAGCGCCGGTTTCAGGTTGAGGTTTCCATTTGCCCCCTGCGATCGACGTTGAATCAGGGGGATCCCGTTGCAGTGCTGACCAGCCACTTGAAACCGAATACCAGGCTTGTCGTCCTCAGTCACATTCTTTGGAACACTGGACAATTGCTACCCCTGGCGGAGATGGTTGCAGTCTGTCATAGTTATGGCAGTGTTCGCCCGATCAGGGTATTGGTGGATGCGGCCCAGTCTGTAGGAGTGTTGCCGCTGAATTTGACGGAACTCCAGGCGGATTTTTATGCTTTCACCGGACACAAGTGGTGGTGTGGCCCGGAGGGGTTGGGGGGATTATATGTTCGGCCGCAGGCTTTAGAGGAACTGCATCCGACTTTTATTGGCTGGCGCAGCACGATAACGGATGGGGCAGGTTACCCCAATGGCTGGAAGCCAGATGGAAGACGATTTGAAGTTGCCACCTCTGCCTATCCCTTGTATTCAGGATTGAGGGCAGCGATCGCGGTGCATCATCAGTGGGGAACTCCACTTCAGCGTTACCAGCGAATTCAGTCTCTCAGTCGGTTACTCTGGCAGCGCTTGCAGGACCTGCCAGGGGTAACCTGTCTGCGAAACCAACCGCCTGCAGCGGGTTTAATCTCGTTTCAGTTACCAGGCCAGTCCCACAAACAATTGGTACAATTTTTGGAGGCTCAAGGTATCCTGGTTCGCACAATCCTTGATCTGGATTGTGTTCGCGCCTGTGTCCATTACTTGACGCTGGAATCTGAAATTGATCGGCTTGTGGAAGCGATCCAGGCGTTTGGCGATCGCCCTACTCGTCCCTGAGGAGGTCCGTACAGGTTGATCTAGAAAAAATCCGTCTACCCAACCTGTCGGTACAGGCTAAATGGTTCGTTGATTCCCTCAGGGCAATTTTCGGAGATCTAGCGGATGCCCGCAAAGACCTTCTCTGCGGGACCTGTCATATACAGGCGATTATCTTCAGACCAGGCAATCTGAAGCGGCCCACCGGGCAGTTCGACCGTCGCGCGACGATCGCATCGACCAGTTAATACTCCGGCAACCAAGGCGGCACAGGCCCCCGTTCCACACGCCAGGGTGATTCCTGCTCCCCGTTCCCAGACCCGCATTTTAAGATAATCAGACTGAACAACCTGAATAAATTCAGTGTTGATCTTCTTGGGGAAGACCGGATGGCACTCAAAATCAGGACCGATCGCTGCCAGGGGAATGGCTGCTATATCGTCTACAAAGGTAATGCAGTGTGGATTACCCATACTGACGCAGGTTACGTTCCAGGACTTTCCCGCAACCTCCAGGGGCAAGTCCACCACTTTCTGATCTGCCTTTGCCAGGGTTGTGGGAATTTCTGCTGCCAGTAAGTGGGGCTCACCCATATCTACCGTTACCAGACCGTTGGCTTCCACGGTAGGTGTGATGACACCCGCCAGAGTGTGAACCCGGTAAGCCACGGGGAGGGGATGCGGGAAAAGGGAAGAGGGATTTTCAGGCTGCTCTGGCTCCTTGCCGATCGCCCGTTGCCGATCGTTCTCCTCCAATTCCGCCACGAACCGGGCAAAGCAGCGGATGCCATTACCGCACATCTCTGGCTCCGAGCCATCGCTGTTAAAAATCCGCATTGTGTAATCGGTGCCATCCTGCCCTGGCAGCACAAAAATGACCCCATCGGCACCAATACCAAAATGGCGATCACACCATTGCACCGCTTGTTCCGGGGTCAAATAGGGTTCTACGGATGGGCGGTTGTCAATCAGAATGAAATCGTTGCCCAGTCCATGATATTTAGTAAACGCGATCGTCATAACATTCCAGGTAGGATATGGCCAGGTAGGATATGGCCAGGTAGAATATGGGTCGTGATCAAGGGGACGGAGTCCCGAAAGTGAATGAGTTGTAAGCTATAGATTGAAAGATTCACTCAAAACCTGAAACTCGAATCTTAAAATTTCCCCCGTCGCTTAAACTGTACGTTGAGTTCAATAATCACGATTAGTCAGGATGGGAGTGATGACAGCAGAATTAGAAACTGGTTTGCCTAGTGTACGGCAGATTCAGACCTTAATCCGAGAGGAAAACGAGGTCGAGATGAAGTTAGTTACCGGAGATCTTCTGGCCGGTAAGATCCGCTGGCAGGATAACTATTGTATTGCTTTGACTGACCAGTACGATCAGGTGACCATTGTCTGGCGGCAGGCAATTGTTTATATGAAGCCAAGAAGTTAGGGATCGGCAGGCAGAGAATTCCGCATAGGGCAGCAATAGCCTCCCATCCCGGCTCTGCTTCCCGATTCTAGATTCAGCACTCCAGATTCAGCACTCCAGTTTCAGCCTGTCCAGGCTGGTGATTGCTAAGCCTACGGGTCTTTAGAATTCGTTATCCCTCCAGTGTATTGGCTATCTGTGATGCAGATAAATCACCCTGGAATCTAGCCCCTGCTGTCGTAACTCGTCGTTTAAAGACTCGGCGGCTGGGAGATCGGCAAAGGCTGCCGCCTGAATGTAGGGACCCAGTCGCGAACTTGTCATGAATGCTAACGGTGCATGTTGCTGCACTTTCTCTAATAACTCCAGATCAGAAGTTGGAATGATGACGACGAAGGGTGTTTCCTTTGGTTGCCCCAACATAATGACAGGACTGTCAGCCATTGCGGGATTCCCAGGCTTTATAGGGACAACCTCTTGGGCCAGGGAAAGATTGCCTATCAATCCCATAGCCACCAGCGCGATGAGAGATTGGAAGTAATTGGACGGTTTTAAGGTAAAGCGCGGCATCGTTTTTATAAGTAGGTCGGCCTGATTAATGGTAAGAAGGGGTTTGGGAGCTACGCCCCCAGGCAGGGGGGCACCCCCTCCACCCTCGCTGGCATCTTTAGTTTAATGACGCCCAGTCACTTAGGAGAAACCGAAACTTTTCAAACATTGCCCCCAGTCAGGGTTTCCACCATTTGACTGGGCTCCCGCCGCGAAGCCCCTATCCCCCTCCCCGATCGGCCATAATTGTTTTTATAGCAGGTGGCAAATTAATAGAATACACGGGGTGCAGGTGGCCTTGCCTAAAGAAGAACTACTACCAATTGGTAACAAAAAATACTATGAGGAGGCCTTAAATTTAGTTGATAGCATAATAAGTAGGTAGGGTAGGCCAAATTCAATCAAAGAGGATTTCGGGGGTAGAGAGGGCTACGGCGTCAGCAGCGCGGCGGCGGCTTGTCGAACGTCTCAGTCGAATGGTGAAATTTTTCGTCTGGATGGGGCTGCGCTCCCATTTTCTCCTGCTTACAGATGGTTAGAACTGCTTGCTTAACAGTTCAAAATGGAGATTGATCAG
>JBAUTA010001013.1:0-3123 GCA_049581985.1 Kovacikia sp. | reverse complement strand
AAGCAGCAGCCGCTTATGATTTCCTACACTGGTTTCCTTCATGCTTTGTCACTCACTATTCCTGGATCTCAATAATTGGGTATCAATAAAATCTATAAGCGAACTTTTAAAAGCTTCAGCAATACCTCCGAAACCATCATGCCCTTCCTATAGAACACTAATCCTGACTTCTGCATTAATTGTAGGTAGGGTCAGGGAATTTGCTGAAATTTCAACATTTCTAAATACTAGCCGAATACTAGTAAAGATGCAGATTTGCATCCTGAAATCTTGTAAGAATAATTTATTCTACCAAGGCCAGATAAGTTTCATGGGCGGATGTGATTTCTTTTCCCCTAAATTACCCCGATTTTTATCGCAGATTATATAAATATTTTAATGACCCCCCAGCTCTGTTCAAACCAGAGTTGCATCGCCTAACCAGATAGGCGAAAGTTAATCTCGCCCACCCGCACGGGTGATTGCAGTTAATTAGGGCTATTTATTTAATTAATCTTGAGTAGAGGAAGAATCATCATTAGGTAAGGGATGAATCAAGAAAGCGTAGTCCTGAACAACTTGATTGCCAATTAAATGCTCCTGAATAATGCGTTCGATGACCGATGGTGTGACGTTACGATACCAGACTCCGTCGGGATAAACCACCATAATCGGACCCTGTACGCAGACTCTGAGGCAGTTTGCTTTTGTGCGGAAAATGCAGTCTGGCCTGGCTTCCGTAGGTTGGTCAAGCTTCAGCTCGCGCAAGCGTTTTTTGAGATAATCCCAGGCTTCCAAACCTGCTTCAGGGGAGCAGCATTTGGGCTTAGTCTGGTCGGCACAGAGAAAGAGATGGCGCTGAATTTGAGCCATGCCCAACGACTTTACGCAGGCGACCAACAGCTCTGTTTCAGGCACTTCACCGGGGTTAGATGGAGCCGTTTCTACGGGAAAAGTCATGGACGATCGAACAGAAAATCAGTCAAAGCCCGAAAATTTCTTGAGTTCTCGTGAACATACTCTAGCATTGTTTAGCGAGGGCACAGGCCCAGGGTAGGGGCCAGGAAGCAGATGCCATACCCATTGAAAGAACGGAGCATGCATCCGAATTATTCAACCCGGATTCTAAAGCTCCAACTGCGTGTAGAGTGATGAGTGTAGCAGTTTGGGCACCAGCAACTTCCATGCATTTGCATCTCCCGCCTCCCGTTCACCCCAACTTTCCCATGACCCTTGAATTCATCCCCGTCGAAGAATTTTATTTTGCCCTGACGCTGGCTATGAGAACGCTGGAAGATATAACAACTCCAGGGCTATCGGAACAGGTGCGCGTGCGACTGGAGAAGGAATTGGGGCAGCCTTCAACGGTTGCAGCGGCAAGTCAAAATACTTATAACTACGTATTCTGGGTCAGGGATGTTGACAACAGCCCATCCCCTCAACTGATTCTTTCGGTTGCCGACTGGCAGGGTAATCTACGGTTAAGCAGCGACTATGGTTGGGCGCTGGATGCAGACCGTAAGCCAATTCGAACTGAGAAGTTTAACCAGCGGTCAGACTTCTTGCAACAGGTGAAATTCCATTTCCAGGCATGGCTCCAAATTCCCCTGCTAGGTTCGTAATTAGTGCCCATTTATCCCAACGGAATCAATTACACAGCCCATCAGAAATAGGAATAAATAAACCCGATCAGTTGTAGGGGCTTAGCATTCGGCAG
The DNA here is from genome assembly GCA_049581985.1 of Kovacikia sp. GTDB lineage: Bacteria > Cyanobacteriota > Cyanobacteriia > Leptolyngbyales > Leptolyngbyaceae > Kovacikia. The sequence goes on along the minus strand of JBAUTA010001013.1, from coordinate 1,427 downwards.
CGATCCTTTCGGCGATCGCTAAGGTTTTTGCCCGAATGCCAAGCCCTTAGAATTAAAATTGTCGATGTTATTGGGGATTTAATTCGTGATCCTAAGCATTGAATCCAGCAAAAAAACAATTGGGATGAAACCTCTAAGTTAGAAGCCTGCAGGACAGGTTCTCACTTAGATATTTCATCCCATACATTGGATTACAGATAAGGATGTTCGATGGGTGTTCAAGAATTGGTCGTTTGGGCTGCCAAAAGCTGCTTTAACTTTTCCAACTCCTGTGCCCATCTGGGATCGGGCTGAACATCTGAGTCATCTTGAACGCCTGCTGATCGACGGGACTTGTTATTGTTACTTCCCTTGTTACGGCGATTAGCACTACTAGAGGGGCTGCTGCCAGAACCCTCGGTGCCACCACCGGACAACTGATCATCGCCACCCTTTTCCTTATCTTTAGAACGAGGTTGTGCTCGTTCAACCTTTAGGGCACTATCTTTCAACAGATAGCCATTGAACTTTTCAATGATTTCGTCAGCCTGCTCCTCACTTTTGACGGTAACGAAGCCAAAACCACGGCACTTATTGGTTTTGCGATCGGTAATGATTTTGGTTGAAACCGAATCACCGGCATCAGCAAAAACCGCCTCTAATTCTTGACGACTAAGCTCTTCAGGTAAATTGCCTATGTAAAGACGAACGGACATGTAAACAATACCTCCAGACTGTGATTCAACTAAACATGCTTGAACGCTTAAACCTGATCTGGCTGCAACCAGCCCCATAAAAACTGTTTTCTGGAAACAGCCAACATCCTCCCATCGCCAACCTTAACAACACAGCCTGCCAATTGGGAGTTTCCCAAACACTAGACCACGACTGGTAGGCTACACCAAAAAGCCAGAAGCTTGGAGTTGAATGGTTACCGCGTGAGCTTTTGATCATCACTGGAGGACTATGAATCGGCATCCCTGGTCCGTTTTGCGTATCCAGAATAGTTATGCCATCCACTAAGGTATCACGGTGAGAACAACCCAAGAGCGTAAAGAAAAGAATTATCAGTTCAATTTTTTGAATCAAGGCACTGCTTCAAGTTGAACATTAACTTCGGGTCAGCGTAACCCGTCAAAAGAAGTAGATAGAAGAGAAAAATCTAAAGCTGGATACTCAATCTATGAAATGAAGGGATCTAAACTTTACAGACCGCTGCATACTAGCAACAATTGGTATCGAATAGCAACCTGTAACTGGCGGATTCACTGAAGTGCGCTCATGTAAACAAATGTAACACTCTTGCCAGGAAGATGCAAGATTTTTTCCGGTCTGCCCCAGGGGGCTGGCAAGACTATTTTGAAGGGCTAAAAACCCTCAAAACACCCGAAATATGAGTTTTGTAGATTTGAGGGGGCACTCAAATCTATCCTGACGGACTACTAGGA
>JBAUTA010001012.1:0-5480 GCA_049581985.1 Kovacikia sp. | reverse complement strand
GGGTGAGGGAGCTTCGCCCCCAGCCATGCGCTCCACCCAGGCTGAGCGGATGCTGGGGAGAGCCACCTCCAATGCTGTTTTATGCAATTGCGTTATCCAATATTGGCAAGGGAGATGGAAGGAAAGGTAAATGCATCGGCTTAGCTGTTGACGGTACTGTGGAAGGCAAGAAAGCTAATCAGTTGCCTGGCAATTAAGAAAAAAGAGCATACCCAGGCTGACGATAGGACTTTATATTTCCCCATTATTTTTGAGCCTACCTCTGGTCAACTAGCCATTACTGCTTGAGGAACATTCCCATGAATTTTCAAAATTCTTTTCTATTAGTCCTGTCCTTAATCACCTCTGGATTAGTTGCTTGCCTGGATAGCTCTGCTCAAGTGCTCAACCAAGTCCCTTTGACCGTCTCTGCCAAACCTGTGCAACAGCAACAGGTGTTTAGAACTGAACTTCATTGTCAGCTTTATAAACAGCCGAAAGTGGGCGTACCGGGACGGCGTGAAGGAGCAGGAACCCGTTAGAAAGGCTGGTAACGGAGAGAGAAGTAAAGCCCGTTATCTTGTAAAGAATCGCCGGAGTTATCAATGGGGTTTAACTGAATACCATAGTCCAAACGCAGGGTTAAATCAGTGCCAATCTGCCAGCGAACGCCTAAGCCCAAACTGGCGATCGTCTTTGGGTCTGGATCATCCCCACGGCTATTCCAGCCACTACCCAGGTCAAAGAAAGGAACTATTTGCAGAATTTTAGGATCGTAGGTCAGAGGAATGCGAAATTCCAGGGAGCCTAGAACCCCATTATCTGCAACCAGTTGATTTTCCCGATAGCCTCTTACGGTATTGATGCCACCCAGGCTAAACCGTTCTAAAGAAAGCAGGGAATCGGGTGTCAACTGGGCGGCAAATTGAGCCACGAGCAAAACGCTGGGAGACAGCTGCTGCACCCATTGAAACTGCCCCAGCCATGCAAAGAACTGTCCATCCGTGCCCGTGTCATTAATGGTTGCGCCAAACGCATCAATTCCGAAACTGAATTGCGATCGCGCCGCTAATACCTGCTTCGCACCCCGCTGTACCCAATCTTGAGAAAATCGCAGCACAGTCACCTTGGATTCCCCATCTTCGGGACCTTCAGAAAAGGAAAAGGGAATGTCATCCAGGAGATAGGTTTGGCTGCGCCGCAGATCGAGCGTCAGGCCCAGGGCAAATTCAGTCTGGGGCGATCGCACAAGGGGTTGGCGAAACCCCACTGAAAAGGTTCTCGACTCACTACGAATGCCTAAATCCTGAAAGGGTGATTCGATAATTTCGCTGGTGTCATTGCTATAGCGCAATGTGAGGGTGCCATTGCGCGGATTGAGGGGAATTGCATAGCTAACACTGTACAGGTCAAGCCCGTCCGTTTTGCCAAAGGAAGCACTGAGGCGATCACCAAACCCCAACAAATTATCGTGCTCAGCAAACACACTGCCCTGAATCGAACCAATGCTAGGGGATTGACTGTTGTCGATCGCAATTCCGGCATGAAAGGCAGGCGCTTCCTGTAACGCCACAATTAACACATTACGACCGGGAGCACTGCCAGCTGTGAGTTGGGCGTTTACCTGGGCAATCAGCGGATCGATCTGCAAAAGCTGCAAGGCCGATTCTAACCGTTGCCGATTTAAAGGGGGGGCAGTCGCCAATTCTAACCGCCGCCGCACATAGCCTTCCTTTAAATGCCTTAAGCCACTGATTTCAATCCGCTCTAATTCACCTTCCACCACCTGAATTCGGACAATTCCTGTATCCAACGCCTGGTTATTGGGCAGAAAGGCACCGGACGTGACATAACCATTTTCTAAATAAAGCTGAGTGATTTGGGAACGCAATTCCAACAGTTCCTCCAATGTCAGCCCCCGGCTTGCTGGTGGTTTTTTCTCAGATTGTTTAGCCAGGGTCTTTTTAACCAGATCGGCAATTTCTTGCCGCAATACCGTGTTGCCTGAAACCGTTATCTTGTTTACCCGGAAGCGTTCTTGGGAGGGGGGGAGGGTTTCAGGCGGTGGGGGATTGGCAGGAATCTCCAGACTTGGTGGAGGGGTGGAGGTGGGCGGCGGCGTTGGAGAAAGGGGAGGTGGAGACTCGGAGGGAGTGGGTGTAATTTGCTCAAGGGTAGCAGGGGCTGAGGGCGGCACTGTTACCCCAGCAGGAGGCGTGGATTGAGCAACGGTCTTCAGGGTCACGCCAGCAACAACAGTCACACTAAAGGCTGAAACAGTGAAACACCTCAGTCTAATATTCAATGCTAAAAAGCCTCCTACCTGATCATCGAGTTGCTTCTGGGATAGCCGTTTTCAATTGAATGGAACCCACTACGGGGATTGGTAAGGGGCCAGGCGTGATTAAATTAAAGAGGTCAGTGGGGGCACCCCCTGCCTGGGGGCTGCACCGCCAAGCGCCTGTTTACAATTAATCAGGCCGACCTCCTTATAGCCCTTTTTAAGGGTGCGAGGTGCAGTGAAGGTGCTTCGCGCCCCACTGTGCCTCACATTTTTGTACTTCACCCAAGTGCAAACCGCTATAGATTGCCGTGATGATTATACTTCTGTCATAAAAAAGGGCCGCAAATCTTTGCAGCCCTGTAACTTAATGAAATGTAGAGTGTTGCAATGGCATCAGGCTTAGCTGGACTGTCTGCCCGTTGCCCCCTGTAGCAGTCTTGTCTCGCAGTAGTGGCAGGCTGTCCACCTGCGTTACGGTGCCTACATGGGTTTGGTTGGAGAGGGCAAAGATACCCACAACTGCGGTAGCGATCGCAGCTTCAAGCATTAAAATCGTAAATTTTGTTAGCCGGGATGTGCCGTTAGCCTGGGAGGATTGGGGGTGGTGCATGGGGGTTGAACCTCTTATTGTGCGGGGGTAACTGGGTGCTTGATTTCCACAATAAGAGAAGTAACTTGAGCATTCATGCAGCTTTTACGCCAACCCACGTTCCCTATTTTGACAATCAAAATTCCTGATTACGCCACTGCGATCGCCGAAAACTGGGGAACCGTAAGGATAATGACTATAAGTAGCTGGGCGCAATTAAATAAAAGATGAGTTTGGGGGTGGAGGGGGTGGAACCCCCTGCCTGGGGGCGCAGCCCCCATTCCCCCTGCTTACAATTAATTAGAGCTACCTACTTAAAACCCGCCCGGACAAGTTACGGCTTACTCAGGGCATTCCCGGCTGATCACGAGTTGCCCGCTGGGAAGACGGTAGACCCCCTGGGGTTCGGTGATCGGGTCACCCAGTTTCCAGCCTTCTCCTGGCCCCGGACCCTCAACCGATCGCACTTCCCCTGTTGGAAATGCCGAAACCGCAGCATCACCGGGACGCGCTGGTAACCCACCGGAACCTGTAATAAAAAAGGTGCCACTCTGCTGGCGACTACGAACAATGCAACTGTTGGCAAGAAGCCGGTTGGGATCAACCAGGGTTTGGGGAAATTCGGTGAGGCTGTTTTGCAGAAAGCTGACATCGGGCAGACTAACAATGCCGGATATCCTGCCGCTGGCGTTGATATCAACCCGGTTATTGCCATCCAGGGTCGTCGGGTCCGTCCCAGGGGCCGCAGGTCGATAGTTTTGCCCAAAAAAGGCACGGGTGTTGAGCGTGATATTGCCGCCCTGCCCGTCTCTGGCAAAGGCGAGAATGTCACTGTCTTTCAACGCAACGATCGTGTTTGCAGATAGGGTAATGTTGCCGCCATTGCCAACCCCACTAAAGACATTGGTGGTAATGTCACTGTTGCCCTGCAAAAAGATATTCCTGGCGGTAATCTCAATACTGCCTCCCCCAACCTGGGTAGAGTTGCTTGAGATACTACTGTTGTTAGCTTGCAGGCGATCGCGAATGACAATTTCAATACTGCCTGCTTTTCCCTGTTGCCTGCTGATGCTAGATATCGTGGCACCGCTCTCCATAGATAAAGCGTCAGCCTGAATATAAATTTTTCCACCATTTCCCCGATTGAAAGTGGCTGCTGAGATTTCCCCCCTGTCTCGAAGAATGAGCTGGCCAGTATATATTCTTAAGTCTCCTGCATCTCCAATGCCTGTAGTTTGAGTCGTTAACCCACCCAAAAACTGACTTCCAAAGACTCCCCCCAGTTCTATGGAATCAGAAGCATTGACCGTTAAGTTCCCTCCTTTCCCCTGACTGCGAATCACACCAGATGAGACAAAGGCTCCATCTCGAACAAGGAGGCGTTTCGTATTAATCGTTAAGTCACCCGCAGATCCAATCCCCTCAGTCTGAGTTGTAAGACCACTGAAGCTGCGTCCGTTGTCTGAACCACCCATCAGTTGTACCGAGTCAGAAGCGTTGACAGTTAACCGTCCTCCGTTACCCTGACTACCCAAACGGGCACCTGATGAAGCAAATGCTCCATCCTGAATAATCAATCGGCCTGTGTTAATCGTTAAGTCACCCGCAGATCCAGTCCCCTCAGTCTGAGTAACTAAACGACTAAAGTTCTGCTCGTTTGCCGGAACTCCACCTAGTTCGACAAAGTCAGTGGCATTGATTGTCAAATTTCCTCCCCTACCCTGGCTACCGGAACCTGCGCCAGATGTAATGAAAGCACTGTCTCGGACAATTAGCTGCCTGGTTGTAATTGCCACATTTCCAGCATTTCCAGCACCAAGCGTTTGAGTAGTCAGAGAACTAGAGGTCTGTCCGTTTGCCGACGTTCCACTTAATTTCACTGAATCTGTGGCAATCACTGTCAAGTTCCCTGAACTTGCCTTACCCACATTGTCGGGACTAATGGTTCTGACAAGATTGGTGATAAAGTCCCTGAAAGTTTGGGTGTAAAGTCTGGGATCGAGGGTGTTAAAGTCGAAAGTTCTTGGATCGAAGGTGCTAGTAATCAGTCCACCTCCGCCAGCAACGCGTAGATCCTTCGTTTGGATAAACATCTCTCCTCCCGTACCTGCACCAAAAGAGGAAGTGGACAGCGTACCTCCATTGATGTCCACGCTGTTGGTTGCATGGATGGTCAGGCTACCAGCATTTCCCTGCCCTAAAAATGTGGCGGCAAATATACCAGAGTTAATGACCGTCAAGGTTCCAGTGGTCAGCGAGATATTGCCTCCACTACCTGTGATATTTCCATCTCCTGTCCCGACTGAAAGAGATCCTAAATTACCGTTATTGATTAAATTAATATAATCTGTGGCATGGATGGTTAGATTCCCTGCCCTTCCGCGTCCCAAAATAGTTCCGGTAGATATACCAGAGCCTTCTAGCCGCATCCTGTTAGTTTCGATCGCGATATCTCCACTATTTCCAGCTCCGGATGTCACTGTGCTGATGCTTGAATTCTCTGATACCTCTAGTTGTGCTGCCCGGATAAAGATATTTCCACCATTTTGATTTCCTGTTGTTTCTGAATTGACTTGGGAAGCACCAGAAAGCGTCACGCGTTGACCGTGAATTTGAATGCTACCCCCC
>JBAUTA010001011.1:0-5521 GCA_049581985.1 Kovacikia sp. | reverse complement strand
CCTTACAACAACTGCTCTCGGAGTCTGACCATGTTGCGGTTCAGCGCTTATACCGGAGGCATTTGCTGCATCAGATACTGCGTCACGATTATCAGTTTACGGCCCAGAGTTGCCGCCTGTTGGATACGCCTGTGATGTTGTTGCTTCAGAGTCCTCTATACCCCGAACCCCGTTATATCGAGTTCTGGTTCCGGTCTGAACAACTCACAATTACTCGCTTGCATCCTCAACTGGATGAATTTGCGGATTTAGGCTTGCAGCAGATGACACCCGCAGAGCTGGAACAAAGGTTGACGGATCCTAACCAGTTGCAGCAGCTAGAGCAGCGGTTGCAATTGGAGAATTATCGGGTGGAAGGATGGTTACTGCTGGAGGGGATGGATGTCACTGAGCGCGAGGGAATTCGGCGGATTACTCAATTGCTGATTGATCAGGATTCGATTCTTCAGAAGGAGAAATTTCGCCAGGTCGATCTCCAGATGAGATTGCTCTTTCGTGCCAGTAATACCGTTGTGCTTAACATTGAGTCGAATCAAACCCGGTTATTTACGGGATCGGTCAGCGAAGAACTGGACAATCAAATCTATTCCCTTGACTCTATTCAGAATTCCCATTTTATGCAGGCAGTCCAAAGCAATCAGGTGCTCGCCGTGCCTGACTTAGCCCAGGACTGCCGCACTGAGGGGGGACAAAAACTATTGAAGCTGGGAGTCCGATCGCTGCTACTGATTCCGTTGGTTCCCCAGTTAGGGAGTCAGGAGCCGTCACCTTCCCTATCCTCTTCCCGCCCTCCCGTCGTGGGTCTTGTTGGTTTGCTGAGCGATTGCCCCAACAACTTTGATGCGCTTGACTGCCGCCACGCCGAACAATTGATTCCAGCCTTCACAACAGCGCTGATCGATGCCCAGCGTCAACTTGTGCAGCGCAGCTTTATTACCAGTATCCATCCGGCAGTGGAGTGGCGATTTCTTCAAGAGGCGGAGCGGCGGAGCCTGGGCATGGCTGCCGAACCGATCGTTTTTACAGAGGTTTATCCGCTGTATGGCATCTCAGACATTCGAGGCTCCTCTGACGAGCGCAATCGGGCAATTCAAGCTGATTTGCTGGAGCAGTTTCAATTAGGTCTGGCCGTTGTAGAAGCAACCTGCGCCTGTCAGGAAACTGCCTTGGGAGAACAACTGCGCCAGGATTTACTCCAGCAAATCCAGCAACTGAAGGAAGGGGTAACGGTCGATGCAGAAGTTAGCTGCATCCGGTATTTGCGGGACAATCTGGAAGTATATTTCGACTATTTTGCCCAATGTGGGGAAAGGGCGATCGCAGCCGTCGAAGGGTATCGATCGGCCTGCGCTAACGAGCATCAATGCGTTTACCAGGCTCGCGCCTACTACGATGAGACGATCGGGAAAATCAATGCGCTGCTACGAGAAACCTGGGATCGTTGGCAGGGGAAGATGCAGCAGGTCAGCCCTCACTACTGTGACACCGAGGCGACGGATGGGATTGACCACATGATCTATGCGGGCCGATCGATTGATCCTAAGTTTGGTCGCTTCCAACTCCGTAGCCTGCGTTATGAGCAGCTTCGGGCAGTCTGTGCCTGTGCTCAAACAGCCTTTAGCATTCAGGAGAAATATGGTACTAACATGCAGGTAACCCATCTGGTGCTCGTGCAGGATGCGACGGTTGATATTTTCCATGACGAAAAAACAGAACGCCTGTTCGATGTCCGGGGCACCCGTGACACCCGCTATGAAATTGTTAAAAAACGGATCGACAAAGCTGTGGATGAACATACCCACATTCGGATCACGCAACCTGGCATGTTAACGATCGTTTACTCAACCAGTGAAGAGTGGGAAGAGTATCAACAATATATGGGTTACCTGACCCGTGAAGGCTGGACAGACCAGGGAATTGAGCGGGGTTCTGTGCAACCCCTGCAAGGGGTAAATGGCTTAAAGTATGCGCGAGTTCGAGTGCTTCCTGGAAAGTAGGGCCGAATTAACTCCCCCGACTCGAAACGCGGTTTAGAGGTTTTGCTAGGAGGGGGTTGGGGGGACGGTTGCGTCCCCCAAGGGTCGGAAGCCCAGTCTGTTGGGTCTATTCCAGACTGGTGTATATAGACGCCTGGTGGCTTAACCCAAACCCAGCCATTCTAATAATCCCTGGCCTGTCGCGTACTCGATAATCAGCGTCAAAGCAAACCCGATCATTGCTGCCCGTCCATTTAGACGCTCAGCATATTCACTAAAGCCAAATCTTGGCTCTTCCAATTTGGGGGTAACGGTCGGTTGTTGCTGAGTCATGATTTTTCTCTCGCGGCTTATCTAAGACCCCCCACATCCCAGGCTGGGCAGAAAATCTGCAATCACCTATGAGTGGACTGCCTTTACAATTGTTTACATTTCCATTATAGCCCGATTGGGAATGCAATACACTTAATTGGAATATACGGTTTTTGTTCCCCTTCCCCCGGCTGCAATCCAAAATTCAAAATCAAAACCCACCTATCCTGACTACTCCATGGATCAGTACGGGGATCCCCCCCAAATTTGCCCTCCGGTTGATTTTCCAAGCTGGGTTGAAGGCGGTACAGTAGTATTAAAGCCTGAATACACAACTCTTAATAAACGGAACAACCCCTACAGGTTGCTGCCATGGCTATAGGCTGATACGGTGATTTGGATTCTGGATAGGCCAGGTAGAGGTTAAGACAGAATGGAATCAGGCTTGAGCCGACAGAGTTTGACTGTCATTTAGGAAACGTTTGGGTAGGCATGTTATGCACAAAAAACTAACTTCTTTGATCAAGCCACTACTGCGATCGCTGATTGCCGTTGGACTGGTGCTGACACTGGTCTTGGGTAATGCAGGGGGCGCGCTGGCTGCGGGTGGAGGTCGGATTGGGGGGGGCTCTTTTAGGGCACCCAGCCGCACCTATTCTGCTCCCCGCAGCTATGCTCCTGGTGGTGGTGGTGGATATGGATATGGATATCCGGGTGGGGGAATTGGGTTTCCCTTCGTCTTTCCCCTGTTCTTTGGTGGCGGTGGAGGTTTATTCTCTATTCTGATCTTTCTAGCGATCGCCAGCTTCCTGGTACAAACCTTCCGGCGAGTTCGAGGGGGCGATGGCCTGGGATCCGTGGATGGTTATGGCGAAGTCAGCAACCCAACGATTTCTGTTGCGAAGCTCCAGGTGGGGCTGTTGGCAGAAGCGCGGGAACTCCAGACAGACTTGAATAAGCTTGCCAGAACTGCGGATACTTCTTCTACCACAGGTCTGACGCATGTACTTCAGGAAACCTCTCTGGCCTTGCTGCGCCATCCAGAGTACTGGGTTTATGCGGGTTCGAGCGTTCAGCAAGCCCGGTTACAATCGGCTGAAAATGAGTTCAATCGCCTCGCGCTTTCTGAACGGAGTAAATTCAGTGGTGAAACCCTCTCTAATGTGAACAGTCAGATCAGACAGACTGAAGCAAAAGATGCTTTGACGGTTGCCGAAAAGAGTGGTTCTCTGGTAGACCAAGGCCCCGGTGAGTATATTGTCGTAACCGCCCTGGTTGCCACGCAGGGCACCCTGAATCTACCGAAGGTCAATAATTCGAGTGATTTGCGGCAGGCTTTGCAGCAATTGGGTGGCATAGCGAGCGATCGGCTGTTGGCCCTGGAAATTCTCTGGACCCCTCAAGCAGAAGGGGATGTTCTTACCAGTGATGATGTGGTAGTTGAATATCCCGATCTAAAACTGGTCTAGCGCTCATTAAGTAGCTGGGCGCAATTAAATAAAAGATGAGTTTGGGGGTGGAGGGGGTGGAACCCCTTGCCTGGGGGCGCAGCCCCTATTCCCCCTTCTTAACAATTAATTAGAGCTACCTACTTAGGGCGACATGATTTGGATTAGGGGTGGAATTCTCAATTTAATTCTAGAAAGGGGCTACCTGGCCCCTTTTTTGTTGCCATGACTTGAAATAAAGTGTGGTGAAAGGTTTTTCCGTCAGAGAAAACCTTTCACAAGCCAAATAGGATCGTTATAGTAATCTCAATTTGGAACCCTTTGGAACCCTTAATGCCCATGAATACACCTCTGCGGATTTTAGGAATTCCTCCCAATGCCTGGTCTGTCAATGCAGAGGTTGCCGATATTACACGCCCTCCCCTGGCTCCCAAGCCGATCACGTTGAAAGCAGAAACCAAGACGCTGCGGTTGGATTTGGCAAAGGCCGCGATCGTCGTCATCGATATGCAGAACGACTTTTGCCATCCAGACGGTTGGCTGGCGCATATTGGAGTTGATGTCACCCCTGCCCGCAGCCCGATCGCGCCCCTGCAGGGATTATTACCTGTTCTGCGAAGCTTGCAGGTGCCTATCCTCTGGCTTAACTGGGGCAACCGTCCCGACTTGCTGAATATTAGTGCAGGTTTGCGGCATGTCTACAATGCTACCGGGGAGGGGGTCGGATTGGGCGATCCCCTTCCGGCAAACCAGGCTCCTGTTCTCATCAAAGATAGTTGGGCTGCCGCCGTAGTGCAGGAACTGGAGCAGAAACCAGAGGATATCTTTGTAGATAAATACCGCATGAGCGGGTTTTGGGACACTCCCTTAGACAGTATTTTGAAGAATCTGGGAAAAACCACCCTATTCTTTGGGGGGGTGAACGCCGATCAGTGTGTTATGGCTACTCTACAGGATGCTAATTTTTTGGGATATGACTGCATCCTGGTCAAAGACTGCACGGCAACAACCTCTCCCCTATACTGCTGGCAGGCAACCCTTTACAACGTCAACCAATGCTTCGGATTTGTAACGGATTCCCAGGCGATTTTTGCTGCCATTCAGGGTGAGAAGTAAGGAGGAATTCAAAATTAAGAGAAGAATTAAGCGTTTTGAGTTTATTTGCTAGACATCTTCCTTATGCTCATCTCATAATCTCCCCATCTCTGCTGTCTTCTGCTGTCTTCTTACCCATCCTCCCCCATCCTCCCTTGCGTCAGGAGCTTCCTATGTCCGAAAGCTGTGTAATTCCGGTTGTTAAGTCTCCGACTGATTATCAGGCGTTTCGCATCAGCCCTCACGACACAAACCGACTGGCGATCGTATTTGATTCGCAAATCGCGAACATGTCCCTCACCTTTTGCGTTGAGATTTTTGACATCGGCGGAAAAACTCCCCCCAATCGGCATCAATTGGCGGTAGAAATGTTCTTTGTCCTTAAAGGAGAAGGCATCGCCACCTGTGACGGTAAGGCAGTTCCGATTCGGGCAGGGGATAGTATTTTAGTCCCTCCAACCGGAACCCATGAGGTCTGGAATACCGGATCGGAACGGCTATACGCCCTTTGCATCATGATCCCCAACGAGGATTTTGCGGAGCTGATTCGCAGTGGCACACCTGTGGATTTAGATGAAGAAGATATGGCAGTATTGCGTCGGTTACCAACTCCAGTCTTGCTTTGAGGCAGAATGCTGGGGGAGCGGGGAGAAAGGCAGAGAAACACCCAGGCCCAGGGATGGGGAAAGT
>JBAUTA010001010.1:0-2571 GCA_049581985.1 Kovacikia sp. | reverse complement strand
CGGCAAAGTCACCGATGATAATGCGATCGTGTGCCCGTGGCACCATAGTGCCTTTGACCTTTGCAGTGGAGATGTCAAAGATTGGAGTCCGTGGCCACCTGTTGTCGGAAGAGTTCTAGCTATAGTTTCCAAAGAAAAGGCTCTCATGGTTTTCCCTACACGCGTGGCAGAAGGCAGTATCTGGGTGGGTCTAGAGGAGTAATCCTACACTTCCTTTTTCCCTAAAACTACAGGTTTCTTTTGGTCCTGAAACAGAGAGTTAGCCTGCTGTTAAAGGAACATCTCTCAGTACAGTGACGCAGTAATTCGAGTCACCCTTAAGAATCAAAAATTACAATTATGGTCGCAACACCTCCCAAACCAATCACTGATGCCTCGATTAGTGCATTTGGTAAAGCTCGTTCTACCGTCAAAGGTGCGCCTCTCAGTGCTGAAGCATTGCGAAAAATACATGCTTACTGGCGTGCCTGTAACTACCTGGCGATTGGCATGATTTATTTGCGAGACAATCCTCTGCTGCGATCGCCGCTCAAGGTTGAACAAATTAAGCATCGCATTTTAGGACATTGGGGTTCTAGCCCTGGGTTGAGCTTTGTCTACATCCACCTGAGTCGGCTGATTAAACAGCACGATTTGAATATGATCTTTTTGGCAGGTCCAGGGCATGGGGCACCGGGCGTGCTAGGGCCATGCTACCTGGAAGGAACCTATTCTGAGGTCTATCCTGATAAGAGCGAGGATGAGGCAGGGCTACAACGATTCTTCCAGCAATTCTCCTTTCCGGGCGGCATTGGCAGTCACTGCACCCCTGAAACGCCCGGTTCTATTAACGAAGGAGGAGAACTGGGTTACAGCCTCTCCCATGCCTATGGAGCAGCTTACGACAATCCGGATCTGATCGTTGCTGTCATGGTTGGGGATGGTGAAGCCGAAACTGGACCTCTGGCAACTGCATGGCACTCTAACAAATTCATTAATCCAATCCGCGATGGAGCCGTGTTGCCAATCCTGCACCTGAACGGCTACAAGATCAACAATCCAACCCTCCTGGCTCGCATCAGTCATCAGGCGCTAGAAGATTTGTTGAAAAGCTATGGCCACCAGCCTTACTTTGTGGAAGGGTCTGATCCTGAAACCATGCACCAGGCGATCGCCGCGACTCTAGAGCACTGCATTGAGGAAATTCAGCAGATTCAAACATCTGCCCGCAGTACAGGGGTGGCGAAGCAGGCTTGCTGGCCCATGATCGTCCTGCGTAGCCCCAAAGGGTGGACCTGTCCCTCAGAAATTGATGGGCACAAAATGGAGGGATTCTGGCGGGCACATCAGGTGCCGATGGCGGATGTGGCGACCAATGAGGGGCATTTCCAGATTTTGGAACAGTGGATGCGGAGCTATAAGCCAGAGGAACTTTTTGATGCTGGCGGTAAGCTGATCCCTGAACTGAAGGATCTGGCACCCCAAGGTGATCGCCGCATGAGCGCCAATCCTATTGCGAATGGGGGAAGGATACGTCAGCCATTACGAATGCCGGATTTCCGCCAGTATGGGGTTGAAGTGGCTCATCCCGGTGAGGTTGAGGTGGAAAATACCAAACCGTTAGGCGTGTTTCTGCGAGACATCATGCAGAAGAACATGGACAACTTTCGCGTGTTTGGTCCCGACGAAAATACCTCGAACAAACTCGCAGCTATCTACGAAGTGAGTAAGAAATTATGGTTGGCGGAGTCCTTCCCTGAAGATGCGGACGGTGGTGAACTGGCAACGGACGGTCGCGTGATGGAAATGCTGAGCGAACACACGCTGGAAGGCTGGCTAGAAGGTTACGTGCTGACCGGACGGCACGGCTTCTTCTCTACCTACGAATCCTTCGTTCACATCATTGACTCGATGATCAACCAGCACTGTAAATGGCTGGAGATTAGCAAACATATTCCCTGGCGAGCAGCCATTTCGTCCGTGAACCTGCTAATTACCTCGACGGTCTGGCGGCAAGACCATAATGGCTTTACCCATCAAGATCCGGGCTTCCTGGATGTGGTGCTGAATAAGAGTCCGAACGTGACCCGGATTTATCTCCCCCCTGATGTAAACAGCCTCTTATCGGTTGCCGATCACTGTTTGCGGAGTGTGGATTATGTCAATGTCATTGTCTGTGACAAGCAACTTCACTTGCAATACCTGGATATGGATGCTGCGATTAAACATTGCACTAAAGGTCTAGGTATCTGGGATTGGGCCAGCACCGATTTAGGTCGTGAACCCGATGTGGTTGTAGCGTGTGCTGGCGATACGCCAACCCTGGAGGCATTAGCGGCAACCGTTTTGCTACGGGAACACTTCCCCGATCTCAAGCTCCGATTTATCAATGTCGTTGATTTGTTCAAGCTACAGCCAGACACAGAGCATCCACACGGGCTATCCGATCGCGACTTCGACAGCCTTTTTACCCTGGACAAGCCGATCATTTTCAACTTTCATGGCTACCCCTGGCTGGTCCACAGACTCACCTACCGCCGTCATAACCATCCCAATTTACATGTGCGCGGGTATAAGGAAAAAGGCAATATC
>JBAUTA010001009.1:0-1989 GCA_049581985.1 Kovacikia sp. | reverse complement strand
GCCTATACCTATGATGTCGATGCAGTCGATGCGGACAGAGACGATCTGACCTATTCGCTAATCGATGCACCAGCCGGGATGACGATTAACTACTCCGATGGTCGAATTAATTGGAGCAGCCCCGTCGTTGGCACGCATCAAATTAAAGTTCGGGTTAGAGATACCGCAGGTTGGGAAGATACCCAAACCTATACCTTAAACATCAGCGATCAGGCGACGGGCCTAGTGCAGGGAAATGTCTATAACGATCAAGATAAGAGCGGCGATCGCAAAATCACTAACCCCAATAATCTCGATCCTTATGCAGGCGTCGTGCTGGGCGATCGCTTCAAAACAGACTACACCCCGTATAACCTAGGTTTACCTCAAGGCTTACCCTATCGCGTCGGCCCAATGGTATTCGATCCTAACGACCCCAATATTATGTACATTGGCGGCGGGATTGTGAGCTGCGGGGGTGCTATCTATAAAGTCAACGTTTTACGTGGAGAAGGTGGCCACATCATTGGCTATGACGATGACAATAATCCTGATACGCCTTACGTTGCACAATTCGTTGGTTATGCTCCCTACCTATCGGGAATGACTTTTGCACCTAACGGCAGCCTTGTCACCACGAATGCCAAGTACAGCGGTATTGCAGGCGTGGGTTTTGTGCCGGAAGGACTTCCCGGTGCAGGGGAGTTAAAAGGGACAGGCAGGTTGCCTAACGACGGTTTTTATACCCTAAATTATACAGGTGACGGTAGATTTAATAGCCCTACCCAAACTGGAATTGTTGCCCCCGGTTCTGCTTCATTCCTGTATCAACCCGTCACCGCATTCGACTTTGCAAATGGGCCTGAGATACTGATTGCCGACCCCACGGGAAATCGCATTACTGCCTACGAAGTCGATAGTCACGGAAACCCCATTTTAGGCACAGGAGATGTCTTTCTAAATGAGTTCGATAAACCAGTTGGGGCTGTTGTTGACCCCGTTACGGGCGACTTATTGTTTAGTGCTGCTGGGCAAGAAGTTGCTTCTAGTAACCCCAACACGATTGTGGTTGTTCGAGGCTTAGGGCCGCTCACTGGCAATGAACCAGGGCTGAAAGGCACGCTGGTCTATGTGGATCGCGACCAAGATGGAACCAGAGATAGCGGAGAAGACTATGCCTATACTGATGCATTCGGCGCATACTCCTTCACTTTAACTCCTGGCACTTACCAAATCCGTGAGGAACTTACCCCTGGATGGACTCAAACTTCTCCTCTAGATCCGCTCTATCGCCAAGTGGTGGTGGTCGCCAATAAAACGTTCTACGGTGTAGATTTCGGTAACTTCGGCGTTGCCAAAGATGCGCCTAACGATGCTCCCGTCATTGCAAGCACCGCCCTTACGCAGGCAAAGACTGAAGAACGATATCTTTATACCGTCAAAGCGAATGATTTAAACGGCGATGCGCTGAGCTACGAATTGGTTCAACAGCCGAAAGGGATGGCGATTGCACCCAATGGAACCATTACCTGGCGACCCAGCCAAGACCAAGTGGGCACCCATCAGGTCATTGTGCGCGTCAGCGATGGCAGAGGAGGTGTAGACCTCCAGCAATTCGATGTGGATGTGAAGCAGGGCAACCGCGATCCGCTTATTACTTCTATTGTGCCTGAGATTAATCCACAGGTCGGTAAAGCCTTTAAGTATCAAGTTACCGCGACAGATCTGGATGGAGATAGCTTGACCTATAGCTTAGTCAGCAATCCTGCTCAGCCCGCAGGCGTTAGTATCGACCCGCTAAGCGGACTCGTGAGCTGGACACCTTCATCGAGCCAGCTCGGAGGAGCCTATCTGTGGGGGGATAACAAAGAACTGGTTGCCCCTTGGCAAGTCACGGTCAAAGTAAGCGACGGGAAAGGTGGCGAATCCTTCCAGAGCGTGAACTTGCTCGTGGATGCAGCCGTGCAAGCCAATCGTGCGCCGACCTTCGTTTCTACGCCCCGCAACCAG
>JBAUTA010001008.1:0-2021 GCA_049581985.1 Kovacikia sp. | reverse complement strand
GCGATACAAGGACAACCCCCGTTCATAGTTCTCGATTAGCCGTTGCTGTTGATCAGAAATGGGGACATCTCGCAGCCCTATGACCTGATAAATTCTCGTGGGAGTGGCTCTACCACCACCCTGTACCCAATCCAGTTCTCTTGCCCAAATCCAGTTTGCACAGGGCTGATAGGCTGTCTCACTGATGAGTAAATCAGTGCCGTAGCGTTGACAGAGATCCGGCAATTGGGCTGCAAAATGAACGCCTGCTCCAGTGACGGTCCAATTCATCCGTCTACTGGAGCCAATATTGCCACTGATGACCCGATCTGAATCAATGCCAATGCCAATCTGGAGTGGTTCCTGCATTCTATCGGTGCGTCTGCTGTTGAAGGCTATCAATCGTTCACGCATCTCAAGTGCCGTCCGTACAGCAAGCCATTCATGGTCTTCCAGGGGTAGGGGCGCACCGTAGATTGCCATCAGGCGATCGCCTATGTATTGATTGAGAATCCCCCTGTACTGGAAGACACCGTCTACCATGGATTCAAAGTACTCGTTCAATAACTCGACAACCGCTTCCGGTTGCAATTGCTCTACCAGCGTGTCGTAGTGCTGAATGCTGGAAAATAGCACTGAAACCTGTTCATAGGAGCCTCCCAGGCTGGCAGCACTGGCATTTTCCAGTAATTCCTCTGCCAGTTCTGGGGTCATATAGCGATACAACGTATTCTTCAGCCGCTTTGCGTCAGTAATGTCATCCAGTTCTACCAGAATACCAATGGGACGCATGGGGTCATTGGTGTCGGTCATTGTACTGATCGTCAGGTTGATTTGGCGGACTAATTCACCCCGAATGGGTTGTAAGGTCTGGTCTGGGTAGTACTGTTGCCAATATTCTGCATTTCTAACATCCAGTGCTCGCTCGAACCAACGGGAAAGATCTCCCCGCTCAAGTTGGATCACATCCGTAATTCGCTGCCCTTCTAGCGTGTCCTGCTCGTGCAAGCCCAACAGTCGTTTGGCATTTTCGTTGGCGGTAATAATGCGACCTTCCCTGTCAGTCGTAATGAGTCCATTGGAGAGCGATCGCAGGATTATCTCCTGAGTGTTAGCCTGCTGTTGTATCTGTTCCCGTAGCTGAATGGTTTGTAGTTGCTGTGCGATCGGACCATTAAGGGATGCCAGGGCATTCTGATCTGCCTGGTCAAAACTGGCTCTCCAGACCTCAGGCACCTCTGGATAGGTGGTGACATCGTAGGACTGCTGACCATACCCTGGTCTGGTTTTGTTAATCAGTTGGATGACCCCAATAACTTCGCCCCTTTCACTCAGTACCGGAGCACACAACTGGCTGCAAGTTCGATACCCTGTCCGCTGGTCGGTGACTTGAATGCCCGTGGAGTCAGGATGGTCATACAGATCAAAGGGAATCAGTAGTGGCAATCCAGATCTGGCAACCTGGCCTGCAAATCCAGGCTCCAGGGGAATGCGAATTTCTTGTGACACATCATTGATGGGGATGGTAGTCCAGAGTTGGTCCCGCTCCCGATCCAGCAACCAGAACGTGCTACGGTCTGCCTGCACCAATTGTTTGGTTATTACCATCACCTGCTGTAAAAAATTATCCAGATTTACAGTAGAGCAGGTATAGAGTGCATTAATTGCAGTTTGCAGGGCGGTGGCTTGTGCCTGATTTTGGGCTGATTGGGAAAGTTCAATTAGCTGAACTAATAGGGGAGCGATCGCCTCAATCCTTTGCTCATCCACTGCCAAAAATCCATTTAAATCAACCTTTTCGGCTAAGGGAGCCGTTGGGCTGGCATCAGATTTCAGTTTATTGATCAGTTGAACCACTCCAACGACCTCGTTAGCTTTGTTCAAAAGCGGCAAAGCCAGCATGGTGTAGGTTCGGTATCCAGTCTCTGCATCAGTTTGTCTGACTGCCGCAGAGCGGGGATCATCAAAGAAATCGTAGGGAATATTGACAGTTCGTTGGAAGGTGACAACCCCACCAACAATTCCCTGATTCACCGGAATCC
>JBAUTA010001007.1:0-2635 GCA_049581985.1 Kovacikia sp. | reverse complement strand
GGGCTAAGAAGGTTCATTTGCAACACTTTCAAACATAAAATACGGCGGCCTATCAAAGGAATCCATACGGCGGCCTATCAAAGAAAAAACGAGTTTATACGGCGGCCTATCAAAGGAATTCATACGGCGGCCTATCAAAGAAAAGTCAAGTTTATACGGCGGCCTATCAAAGGAATTTATACGGCGGCCTATCAAAGAGTTTTGGAAATATATAGATAAGCAGAGACTTTTAAGAATTTTACCCTGCAAAATTATACGGCGGCCTATCAAAGGAATCCATACGGTGGCCTATCAAAGAAAAAACGAGTTTATACGGCGGCCTATCAAAGGAATCCATACGGCGGCCTATCAAAGAAAAAACGAGTTTATACAGCGGCTTATCAAAGGAATCTATACGGCGGCCTATCAAAGAATCGCAAAAAATCATACGGCGGCCTATCAAAGAAAATACAAGCCATACTCAATAGGACTCTAGGTATAGGGGATAACGAGACCAAAGTTGTGCTATCTAGTGTTTAGTGAGTAGGATTATTGGATTGTAGATCTTTCAAAGCTAGTGGGGACTAATGGCTAAACCGACATTTCCTGTAGATGGCCAGCTCCTGAAAGTTCTCCTTAGAGCAGGGGCTTCGCTGCGAAATCCGGATATCCGGATGCCAGTACTTTCTTCTGATGCTGATGGATTCTATCTAGAGATGAAGGTTGAAGCAGATCCTAGTGGAGAGGGTGAAGACGAGGTGACCCGGAGAATTCCCCTTGAAAATCTCTCAGAAGAGGATTGGGAAACGTTGAAAACCTGCTACGAGAACGTAGATTTCAAAGTCTGTATTGAACGTGGTATTAGCAATGGCTTAGAAAAAATTACCGACACCAGTATAAAGCGTTTATTTATGTCGTTGCTTACTTTTCTAAATCCTAGGTTAGTATCAATTCTTATTTACTTATATCGAGAAGCTTCTTATCAATCGGGGGGGCCGAGAATTCATTTTGAAACTAATGCATTAATGGAAGAACTGGGCTATACCCGCTCAAATAATGGAAGTTTCCCTTCCAATCTCCGGGCACAATTGAACATGGATATAGTATGGATGACCCGTGTGGAATTGATTTTTCCTAAAGCAGAAAAATCCAGAAGAAATCAGAAAAAAGACCGAACAGAATTTGTTGTAAAAAGATTGTTTACCATTGAAGAATTTGAGGTAGCAAACGGGAGAACTCAAAATTTTGACCCGAACAAAGCAGCTGACTATACTAGTGAATTGCCTCTTGCTTATACAGTCTCCCTTGGCTTTGTGGAAGGTCTAGGGCGCGATGGTGATTATGTATTGTTTGCAGATAGTATCAATTTGGGACAACGGGTTGGAGGAAATGCTAGATATGACACCAGGATGAGGCTGCTCATATACTTAGCTAACCGTTTGCAATGGGACAAACCGCAAGACGGCCAATTCTTAGTTATGTCTCAGCAATATGTGTTTAAGAATCTAGATTTACTAGGCAAAAATGAGTCACGCAACAAAAAATTGCTTTGGGAAGCTATCGAAAAATTAAAAAGTGAAGGTTATATTTTAGAAGCAATGGAACTATCAGAAAAGAAAAAGGCAACTAAAATTTGTTTAAAGATTAATTCAGAAATGCTCCGCTGTGTAAATAAAGCAGGAACTAAGAAATCTGAGCTCCTGCTTGAAACGGAGGGAGCAAACGGTTAGTCAAGTGATGGAAGTTTGTTGAGTAGTCTGGAAAAATACGAAAGCAAAGGTTTCCAGGTTTTGGGATATGAACAAGTGAACCGAAACTGTCAGCACTGAGTCGTCAAAGTTGAGTAAGGAGCTCTATTCTGGGACGCTCGATACTCCCCAAAATCCCTACCTTGTCTATCTTGTATGGATTGTCCCCTCTGCAAATCGACCCGAGTTTCGGTTCTACAGCGAAAAACCAACCTCTAGACATTCAATAGCCTCAATTCATAGATGTCTAGATGTTTACACATTCTGATGAAGCATTAGTTGCCCAGTGTCCCCTGATTTCCTGATACTGCAACAGCGACCCTTGTCTTTGCTACGAATCCCTTTTGGCTAATCAGACTCGTACTATGATGAGGCGGTGAAATTGGCATAGCCTCAATGACAGACCACGACCGACTCTTCAAGGAATTACTCTCTACCTTTTTTGTAGAGTTTCTAGAACTGTTTCTGCCTCAAGTCGCTAGTGCTATCGAACCTGATTCCGTGGGATTTCTCCCTCAAGAGTATTTTGCCGACTTGACTACGGGCGAAACCAAAATCATTGACCTACTAGCTCAGGTTCGCCTGGCGGGTCAAGAGGTTGGGTTTCTCATTCATCTTGAAGCCCAGTCATCCAGTCAATCTGAGTTTGCGCGCAGGATGTTTTTCTACTTCGCGCGATTACACCAAAAGTACCTCCAGCGCATCTATCCTATCGTCCTGTTCTCCTTTGATGAACCCTACCGGGAAGAGCCCAATCGGTATTCGGTTGAGTTTGATGACTTTAAGGTGATGGAGTTCAACTTTTTTCCGATTCAACTGAATCGGCTGAACTGGAGAGATTTTCTCAACCAGCGTAATCCAGTGGCTGCGGCGCTGATGTCAAAAATGAAGATTGACTCTGCAGATCG
>JBAUTA010001006.1:0-1576 GCA_049581985.1 Kovacikia sp. | reverse complement strand
TCCTTACATTCCCCTGAATCCCCAAGGAGTCCCATGGTCAAATCAACCCTATATTCCGCTAATGCCCCCTCCAACAAGCCCATCGATAGCGAATTTTTGGTCATTAGGAATTTGACCAAATCCTATTCGACGCCCGATGGGAGTGAATTTGTCGTGCTGAATGACATCAACCTGACTGTTCGGGAAAACGAATTTGTTTGCCTGATCGGACACTCAGGCTGTGGCAAATCAACGGTGCTAAAAATCGTGGCGGGGCTGGAGCGGGCAACCTCTGGGCTGGTCACGCTGGAGGGCAAGGAAGTTCGCAAACCAGGCTGCGATCGCATGATGGTGTTCCAGCAATATTCTCTGCTGCCCTGGCTGACCGTACGGGAAAATGTCCGTCTAGCAGTGGATGAAGTGTTGACGGGAATCTCCAGCGCTGAAAGGGCACAGATTGTGAACGAACATCTGACCATGGTGAATCTGACGGCAGCAGCCAACAAATATCCAGATGAAATTTCAGGTGGGATGAAACAGCGAGTTGGCATCGCCCGGGCGCTGGCAATCCGTCCCAAAATGCTGCTGATGGATGAACCGTTTGGAGCACTCGATGCCTTGACGCGGGGTAAGCTGCAACGGCAGGTACTCGACATCTGGGAAAGTCATCGTCAGGCGGTGTTAATGGTCACCCACGATGTGGATGAAGCTCTTTATATGGCCGATCGCATCGTCATGCTGACCAATGGACCCTCCGCCAGAATTGGCGAAATTTTAGAAGTTCCCTTCCCCCATCCCCGCGATCGCCAGCAGTTGCGCGAATCACCAGAATATTTTGAACTCCGAAATCATGCCCTCAAGTTCCTCGATCGCTACTTTACAGAGGATGACTGATCCAGGAAGGACGATGGATTTTCCGTGGCCCAGCGTCACAGAAAATCCATTGCCAGGGGGGAAGTCCCCCGCTAAAAGATTGGGTGTAACCCGAGATGGGGATACACCGTAGCCTTGGCCAGGGGAGGGGGGGAAGGTTGGTATGGGGTTGGTTTTGCGTGTCCGGTGGGTATGCGAAACCGACCTTTCGGATAGATCCTTAACCCTCTCTTCATCAAAGTTCCACCGAAATATACTGACGAGCGGCTGTAGTTTTTCTTAGATTTGTAATAGTTCCGACTCGTCAGCCCATAATGCATCTGAGATTTTCCCAAGACCTCGAATCTCTGCTAAAACTTTTGTCAGAGAAACCGCTCACCCTCAAGGACATTCTGACGGAAACCTCAGAACGCGGATTCAGCCTTGTGATTGGACTGCTGGCGTTGCCATTCTTACTGCCCATGCCACCCGGACTTGCGGGACCACTGGGGTTTGGTTGCCTGATTTTAGCTATCCAAATGGCGGTAGGGCGACGATCGCCCTGGCTTCCCAAACGGGTCGGGCAATTTCGGTTCCCTAAGTGGCTGGTGCTAAACCTACGTGAGTTCGATGGTCTAAAAGATAGCAGGAGGCAGCGCCGCAAGGTCTTTGGGCTGCAAATCCAAGGAGGGCAGTTTGGGTTGATAGGTGTAAGCAATCAAGCCCGCCGCGAGATTGACCAAGA
>JBAUTA010001005.1:0-2059 GCA_049581985.1 Kovacikia sp. | reverse complement strand
GTCACATCAGCCCGCAAAATCTTAGATGCCTATGGAGGTGTATTTTTAGCGGATGTGGTGGGGTTGGGCAAAACCTATATCTCGGCTTTATTGGCTCAACAGTTGCAGGGACGGATTTTAGTCATTTGTCCTCCGGTTTTGCGCGACTATTGGCGAGACACGTTTTTTGAGTTTGGGATTCGCGGCTATGAAGTTGAGTCATTGGGAAAGTTGGATGCCCTATTGCAGCGCGATTTAAAGAAATTTCGTTATGTGTTGATTGATGAGGCGCATCGTTTTCGGAATGAAGGGACGCAGGCGTATGACAATCTCTTTCAAATTTGTGCCGGGAAGAAGGTCATTTTGGTATCTGCAACGCCATTGAATAACCGCATTAGCGATATCTTCAACCAGCTTAAGTTATTTCAACCTGCTCGAAAAAGTACCATTCCGGGGATTGCTAATCTTGAGCAATTCTTTAAAGCGTTACAAAAGCGATTAGATCAGTATTCCAAAGACGATCCTGATTATTGGATCACGTTGAAGGAAGTATCGCAAGAGATTCGGACTAAGGTATTGCGATATGTGATGGTGCGACGTACCCGAACTGAGATTCTGAATTACTATGCCGATGATTTGAGACAACAAGGATTGATGTTTCCCAGGGTGGCAGAACCGCAGAAGATCATTTATCAGTTTGACGATAAGACGGAATGGGTGTTTAACCAAACGATGCAGCTATTGCGGCGGTTTGCCTATGCCCGCTACACTCCGCTGTTATATTTGAGGCAGCAAGTGTCTAGCTTCACACGCCAGAGCCAACGCAATATTGGCGGATTTATGCGAGCGGTTTTAGTGAAACGATTGGAAAGTAGTTTTTATGCGTTTAAGCGAACATTAGGGCGATTTATTGTGTCCTATGAAAAATTTATTGCCATGTTCGAGCAGGGCACCGTTTTGATCAGTAAAGAGCTAGATGTCTACGATTTGCTAGAGCGGGATGACCCGGATGAACTGTTAGCCTTGATTGAACAAGATGCTGTGCAGCAATATGATGCTACAGACTTCAACGATGATTTTATTCGTGATTTACGGTCAGATTTAGTTCTTTTACAGGATATTCAAGCCCTTTGGCATCGGCTTGAGGATGATCCAAAACTGAATCAGTTTGTGGCGGATCTTCAAAATCATCCTCACCTGAAAGATCAGAAAGTAATTATCTTCACAGAATCGAAGGAAACGGGCGATCATCTTTATACAAATCTGGATAAGGTTTTCCCAGAGCAGGTAATGTTTTATGCCAGTGGAGGAGGTGTTTATAACCAAACAGGTAAGCCTGTGAGCCATAATCCAGCTATTGCCAAAGCCCTGATTCAGCAAAACTTTGATCCGAAGCATCCAGAGCAAACCGATACCATTCGGATATTAATTACCACAGACGTTTTGGCAGAGGGTATCAACTTACACCGCGCCAATGTGGTGGTGAATTATGACCTGCCCTGGAACCCAACACGGGTGTTGCAGCGGGTGGGACGGGTGAACCGAGTTGGTACAATGCATGAACAGGTTTATATCTTTAACTGCTTCCCAACGGCACAGTCGGAAGCCCAACTGGGATTAGAAGACAATATCATTGCCAAGATTCAAGCTTTTCACGACACCTTAGGGGAAGATGCGAAGTATCTGAGTGATGAGGAAGAGGTGACGACCCATGAGTTATTTGGCGATCGCCTCTATCGCACCTTGAATCAGCGAGAGAGCTACGATCGCGAGGCTGAAGGCGACGAACGGTCGGAACTAGAATATTTGCAATTGTTGCGTCAGATCCGCGATCACCAACCTGATCTATTTGACAAAATTAAAAAGCTACCCCGCAAAGCCCGTACTGCCCAACGATGGAACGGGTCGCCCCAGTTGGAACAGGATCAGGTCTTAACCTTCTTTCGACAGGGAGCTTTGAAGAAATTTTTCCGATCGGATGGAACAGCCGCTCAAGAATTGGACTTCTTTCAAGCCGTTGATTGGTTGGAGTGCGAACCCGACACGCCGAAGCACCCCATTCCTAAAGGCTACTACGATC
>JBAUTA010001004.1:0-1690 GCA_049581985.1 Kovacikia sp. | reverse complement strand
GTCCTAAATCAGTTGTGAGTTTGAGAAGCTTTGTAAGCAAGGATTCCAGTGGAATTCTTGCTTACAATCCAAATAGGATCGCTGTAGGACTCTACGGGTTTCTATTTCCACTCAATATCTTGTCCTGAGGAGGGTTGACTGATTCATCTACTCCTAACTCATGCCCTCTTTGCAGATTGCTCTGAGGAGGAAAAATTGAGCCAAGCTTGGGCCCAGCCCATCAAAAAGCTGTTACAGTATATTAAATAATGTTAAGACACTTTGTTTGTAGCTCTGTTAGTGATTTGAAGTACGAACACCTCTTCTTACTTTCTTCAGACATCTTGGGTATCGTAGGGTTTGATGGGTATTTCAAACACCTGAGTCCAGCGTGCGAAGAAATTCTTGGGTTCAACTTAGAAGAGCTTATAGCTATACCATTTTTAGAATTTGTTCATCCGGATGACCGTATGCCTACCCTGGCAATCGTGCAGCAATTAGTAATGGGTGAACGGGTCGATCGGTTTGAGAACCGCTACCGCTGCAAAAACGGTTCCTACAAGTGGCTTTCCTGGAGTGGGATTGGTGTTGTTGAAGAAGGACTCATTTATTGCACGGCTCGCGATATCACCGCCCAGAAACAGGCAGAGGTGGCCCTACAGCAATCCAAACAATATTACGAAGCACTGATTCATTCACTGAATGGCATTATTTGGGAATTTGATCTGCGAACTCAGAAATTCCTGTTTGTTAGCCAAAAAGCGGAGGAGATTTTAGGATATCCGGTTGAGCAATGGTTAACCGAAGCGCACTTTTGGGAGAATCACATTCACCCAGAGGATCGGGAGTGGGTAACCCATACCTGTCATCAGTTTGTCCTGCAGCGGCAGGAAGGACAGCTTGAGTACCGCATGATTGCTACTGATGGCAGCATTGTCTGGCTACAGGATATTGTCAGCCTGGTGATTGAAGCAGAACAACCCATTAAGCTGAGGGGTCTGTTGATTAATATCAGCAATCGCAAGCGACTCGAAACCGAACGTATCCAGATTGAGCAAGCATTTAGAACCAGTGAGCAACGATTTCGGACCCTCTCCCAATGTGCCCCGGTGGGCATTTATATGACCGATGCCGATGTTCTGCAATGTACCTACGTCAACGATCGCTGGTGTGAGTTAACCCAGTTGACAGCAGACCAGGCAATCGGAGCGGGTTGGGTTAAGGCCTTACACCCGGATGATCAACAGCGAGTGTTTGAGGAGTGGCAGGCAGCGCTCCAGAACAACAGGGAGTTTATCTTGGAATATCGCTACCTCCATCCAGATGGCACAATTGTTTGGGTGAGTGGACGGGCGATCGCCCTGCGAGATCAAGCAGGACAGGTTTCTGGGTTTATTGGCACGGTCAGCGATATTACAGAACGTAGACAAATGGAATTGGCGCTCCGAAAAAGTGAAGCCCGGTTCCAAGCATTTATGCAATATAGCCCGATCGTCGCCTGGCTGACGGCAGCAGATGGCAGGTTGCTATATGCCAACCCCCCTTTTCTGAACAGACTTCAATTTCCCACTGAAAAAATTTTTGGAAAAACCTTATTTGAGGTGTTTCCCCCTGACATAGCGCAGCAATTTTTTGACAATAACAATTGGGTGATTCAGTTCAATCAGGTGCTTAAAACAGTAGAGTCGGCACTGCTAGCAGATGGAACTGT
>JBAUTA010001003.1:0-2190 GCA_049581985.1 Kovacikia sp. | reverse complement strand
CCTTCACCCCTTGCAAAACTTTATTGTTGTTGTACTTAGATTAATCACTTCCCTATAGCGATCGGTTAAAGATAGTCTTCCAGGCTTCTACCGTGCCTTTACCAATTTCCATATCTTTTGTTCCCCCATCCTGCCAGACGATCCGGATGAGCATGTTCCCTGCCGGAGCACTGGCAAGGGCAGCGGCCAGATCGGGCGGAACGGTTCCCGATTCATAGGTGTGAATCTGCCCGTTGATAGCAAACTGGAGAGATTTAACGAATCTATCAGTCCTGAATTTCTGATAAATTGGCTCTTGTTCTTCATATCGTTCTTGATACTTACGGCCTTGGCGCTTAACTGTGCGGGTGCGCCAGATGGTGCGATATCCCACGATCCTGGATTGAATCTGGGTATAGGTAGCGCGGATGCCTCCTTTTGCCCAACTACTGACAAAAATTAGATCGTCATTAAAGTTTTTATCGTAAACAACCTGCCCGTCGAATGGATGCTCGACGATTTTAGACCACTCAACTTTGTCGCTATCCTTGATAGGAGCTGGTTCCACAGCGAAGGAAGTGGATGTGGCACTCAGAAAGACACCCAGACAAAATCCCAAACTAAGCCATTGCTGCTTCACCTTGCCATCTCCATACAATCAAAATCGGTGAACCTGGAATATTATTTTATGCAGTAAATCCAAACATTGTTTCAGTGTGGGACTGGTGCCAGCAGGCAGGCAGCAGGAAGAAGAAGACAGAGCATGAAGGGTTAGAATCTATAGAATTTTGTAACCTTCGGGTGATTTTCACTAATTAAGTCTTAGAACGTGGTCTAATATGCAGCTTCGGATTGCGGCGTTTACAGTACACAAACGGTTTGCGCTGACGATTAGTCGGGGGACAACGGCGCAGACAACCAACGTTCTGGTTGAGGTTGAGCACGATGGAATTAGCGGTTGGGGAGAAGCTTCTCCGTTTTCCGCAGGAGAACAACCCCAAACAACGGAGGCGATCGCCCGTGCCCTCCAGAGAATTGCTCCTTTACTGAAAGCACTCAATCCCTTAGAGCGGCAGCGGATTGATCAATTAATGCTGGATACTCGTCTTCCTTCGGCAGCGCGGGCGGCTCTGGATATTGCCCTGCACGATTGGTCAGGCAAACAAGCGGGGATGCCACTCTGGCAACTATGGGGGCTAGATCGCGATTGCATTGTTCCCACCTCAATTACGATCGGCATCAGTCCACCAGAGGTTGCCCAGCAGCGAGTACTTTCCTGGCTGGGACGGGGGACTGTTTCTATGCCTCTGCACGGAATTCAGGCACTCAAGATCAAATTGGGCAGTCCTGCGGGTGCTGAGGCGGACAAAGCAATGCTGCTTGCTGTGAAGGAAGTTGCCCCCCACATTTCCAAAATCAGCATTGATGCAAATGGAGGTTGGAGCCTGGAAACCGCGTTAATGATGGGAGATTGGCTGGCAGAGCAGGGCATCACCTATATCGAACAACCCCTGGCAAAGGGTCAGGAGGGAGATCTGCCAGAGTTATATCAGCGATCGCCCTTACCCATTTTTGTAGATGAAAGCTGCTTTACCAGCTACGACATTCTTCCCCTGGTAGACCGGGTGCATGGCATCAATATCAAGCTGATGAAATCCGGTGGCCTCACAGAAGCGCTCCGGATGATCCACACGGCCCGCGCCTGTGGGCTTAAAGTCATGTTCGGCTGTTATTCTGACACCTCCCTCCTGAATACTGCCCTGGCCCACCTTTCCCCCCTGGCAGATCATCTGGATTTGGATAGTCACCTGAATTTGCTGGATGACCCCTTTACGGGGGCCAGTTTTCAGAACGGGCGGGTGTTGCCCAATGAATTGCCAGGGTTGGGGGTCGTGCGGAGGGAGGAGGATAAGGGGGAAGCAAAAGGGGAGAGTTGAGGGATCACTCAACTCTAGCCTGACGGATTTCTAGTTTTCAAGAACGGATTACGGGCGATCGCGATCGCCCGTTTATCTACCATCGTCATCATTGCGGGCATGTCGCGCGACACCTTTTGTTGCCAGCCAAGTTCAGCCACTACCTTGTCGAAGGTTTTGCCATTGCCCATGCGATAGCCGATTTCTTCCACCTCAGCCCACGTCAGATTGCTTTCTACAAATGCTTTTGCCATGACGTTCAGCAGGTTTTCCCAACGATTCCCCTCTAGTTGGG
>JBAUTA010001002.1:0-1695 GCA_049581985.1 Kovacikia sp. | reverse complement strand
CACGTTTTGATACCAGCATTCGCAATCATTTCGTTAGTAAAGATTTACAGTCTCATTTAAAGCGTGAGCGCTATCAGACTGTTGATGCTTTTTTGATTGATGAAAACCTAGAGCATAAGAAGAACCTGCCTGAGACTGATCCGAACTATAGGAAAGACCGAGCATTTAAACTTTCCTATCCGGAAGACCAGCCTTTGACCTTCTACTTTATGGCAATGCCTCCAGGACGGGATAGTACAGATACTGAGTCTTGGGTAATGCCAGCATGGTTAGCTTTGGCTTTCCCGATGATTCTGGATGTCAAAACGGTGGTTTCGGAATCTCCCATTCCACCCTTCAATGATGGAGCTGAATTTGAAGAGAGTGTATTTTTCGATAGTGCACCTCATGCATTTCGAGTTCTGATAGGACGAGACCGATTTCGGCTCGACCATATCCTAGAAGGTTGGAATGCTCCCGGTGGAGTCAAACACCCAGCCCCTTTAAATGTTCTCACAGCGGCTTACGCTATTCACTTAGATGTAAATGCAAAACAAGGAAAAGGTGGTTATGACCCAAACTGGGGGAGGCTTACAGAATTAGCGAAGGATTTTGAAACCAGTCCACTTTATGTTTTTAGCTACCTAAACCACTGGGTTCGCAATCAAGGAATAGAAAGCGCCCGAATTGAAAAAATTAAGCTCTATGCCTATCACTTTTATCCTTGCTTCGACCCTTACGCCAAATTTGATCACAACTCAGAGGTACTCACTGTGGGAGAAGAATCACCCTTGAATCATCCTAAAAATCTGACTAATCTGTATCGCGGATTTTACAAAGCAAAAGATAGATATCGACCAAAAGCCAATGCCATCTTAAAACCGATCGATATTGCGGCGGAAACTATCCTCAAAGCTGAGTTGAGTGTCTTTCAAGGCGAAACTTTAGTATTCGCTGTTGCGGCAGAAGTCTTTAAGCTTATGGATCGGGTTCGTTCTTCCAATGCTGAAGGGCGGTGGGTACTCAACAACCGAGAAGAGGAACGGCAGGCAATATTGACCTTTGCTCAATATTTTGTCAAAGACGTATTCGAAGATTCTTTTGCAGGGGACCGCGCCCGTCTTGCAGGACGACAATTAAATTTCATTCGTGACACCTGTGAGTTCCTATATCGCCTAGAGCAGGACGAGGAGAATCAAAAGCTCAAAGCAAAAGGTGAATCTGTCGAAGAAGAGTTTGAAACTGAAAACCAATAATCTGGAGAAAATTCATGACCCTGTTACAAACCATTGACCCTAAGTTTTTCCATCAGGAAATCCCTTACAAGCCAATGGGGAAATATGCTCACTTTCTTACTATACGCGTGACTGAATCTTATCCACTCTTCCAAACCGATGGAGAATTGAATAAAGCACGAGTCAGAGCAGGAATTCAGGACCAAAACACTATCAGTCGTCTTGCTATGTTCAAACGTAAACAGTCAACGCCAGAGCGTCTAGTGGGGCGTGAACTGCTTCGCAGTTATGGCCTAGTGAAGGCTGAAGAATGTGAGTACAATGAGAAATTCGCAATGAATAATCCTGATTGCATCATTTATGGGTTTGCAATTGGGGATTCTGGCTCTGAAAAATCCAAAGTAATTGTAGATACGGCCTTCTCTATTAGCGCTTTTGATCAATCCCATGAAACCTTTACTTTGAATGCTCCCTATGAGAG
>JBAUTA010001001.1:0-3127 GCA_049581985.1 Kovacikia sp. | reverse complement strand
ATTGGCTGTCTTTAGGTTTGCGATTTTGGACTTCGGTTGGCGAGGGACTTCGGGCTGGCGCTGGGCGTCGGGAAGCTTTTCCCCCGTTCGCATGGAGAGGCTGATCCGTTTCAGTTTCTCATTCACCTCCATGACACGAACTTTCACAACCTGTCCGACTTTGACGATTTGCTTTGGATCACTAACAAACCGATCGGCGAGTTGGGAAATATGCACCAGTCCATCCTGATGCACGCCGATATCAACAAATGCACCAAAGTTGGCAACGTTGGTGACTACGCCTTCCAGTTCCATTCCTACCTGCAAATCGGAGATTTCTTTCACCCCTTCCTTGAAAGTGGCATATTTAAACTCAGCGCGGGGGTCGCGACCGGGTTTCTCTAACTCCGCCAGGATATCCCGTAAGGTCGGTTCGCCTATGGTGTTGGTGACATATTTTTTCAGCCCGGTAGACTTAAGCTGCGCGGCAATCTGGGTGGTTTGGGTGAGGGGCAGTTTCAGATCGGTGGCGATCGCCTCCACAAGCTTGTAGCTTTCCGGGTGAACTGCGGTATTGTCTAAAGGATTCTCACCATTGCGAATCCGCAAAAATCCCGCTGCCTGTTCAAAGGCTTTCGGGCCCAGTTTGGGCACCTTGAGCAGGTGGCGACGATCGCGAAATGCTCCGTTCTGGTTGCGGTAGGCCACGATGTTGTTGGCAATTGTGGGGGTAATCCCCGAAACAAAGGTTAGCAGCTCCTTGGATGCGGTGTTGAGATCAACGCCAACGTAGTTCACACAGCTTTCGACGGTTTCATCCAGTTTCTTTTTCAGCAATTTCTGATCCACATCGTGCTGGTACTGCCCAACGCCAATGGATTTGGGGTCGATTTTAACCAGCTCGGCCAATGGGTCTTGCAACCGCCGCCCAATGCTAATGGCCCCCCGCACGGTCACGTCTTTATCGGGAAATTCTGCGATTGCCACCGCACTGGCGGAATACACAGACGCCCCCGACTCATTCACCATTACCTTAACGGGTTTCCGCTCCAGGCTGGTTAACACTTCACTGACAAACTCATCCGTTTCCCGCCCCGCAGTGCCATTGCCGATCGCAATGAGTTCAATCTGATGCTTTTGAATCATTTGGGCGAGCGTCTGCGCCGCCTGAAGCCGTTGGTTAGCCGCCTGATGGGGGAAGATGGTCTGGTATTCCAGAAACTGACCCGTTTGATCCAACGTAGTCACTTTACAGCCTGTGCGGAAACCAGGATCGATCGCCAGTGTTGGTTTCATGCCAGCGGGAGCCGCTAGCAGCAGTTCCCGCAGGTTTGTTTCAAAGGTCTTGATCGATTCAAAGTCTGCCTCCTGCTTCTTGGCGGCGCGGACTTCACTGGTCAATGAGGTCTTCATCAGTCGGTTGAAGGCATCCCTGATCATCTCCCGGTAAAATTCGCGGATTGGCTTCTGCTTACTGCGAATTTCCTGGGATTCCAGATAGCCCAACACCGCATCCTCATCAAATTCCAAATCCACGTGCAGAATTTCCTCGGCCTCGCCTCGATAAAGTGCCAGCAGATTGTGGGGGGCAACGGTTTTTACCTTTGCCTGGTAGTTGCGATACATTTCAAACTTGGTGGAGCCTTCGGGATGATCGCCCTTGATCCGAGAGGACAACACAGCCGATTCCATCAGGTAATCGCGCAGATAAGCCCGTAGTTCTGCTTTTTCTGCCACTTCCTCGGCCAGAATGTCTGAGGCTCCCTTCAGCCCGTCTTCAGCGGTGGCAACGCCTTTCTCAACTGAAATATATTTCGCCGCTTCTTCCTCCAGGGATTTTGGTGCAGCCGCAGGTGCATTCAGGGATTTGATGAAGTCTGCCAGGGGTTGCAAGCCTTTCTCGCGGGCGATCGTGGCACGGGTACGGCGTTTGGGGCGGTAGGGCAGGTAGAGGTCCTCCAGTTCGTTTTTTTGCAGACAGGCTTCAATCTGTGCCTGCAATTCTGGGGTGAGCTTTTCCTGTTGGGCGATCGCCTGCAAAATTGCCTGCTTCCGTTCCTCCAACTCAGTTAAGTAGGCATAACGATCAAACAAATCCCGCAATTGGGTTTCCGTCATCTCACCCGTGCGCTCCTTGCGGTAGCGAGCGATGAAGGGCACCGTCGCTCCTTCTGCTAGCAGTTCCAAGGCATTGCCAACCTGAAAGGGTTGGAGGGAAAGCTCGGTTGCCAGATGGTGGGGAATATTTAGCATTATGATCGAGTTCAGAGGTCCTTTTCTAGGATAGTGCGATCGTCCGCCCAATCATCAAAATCGGGATGAGTAGTTCGGCGTTGCTGAATCTGGCTATAAAACGATTTCCAAAAGCCCTGAGGCTTTGTCCAAAACTCAGCGAAATCATAGTGCCATTCAGCAATGCCGAGGATTTGAACGATCGCCTAGAGTCTACGATTGGAAAATTAAGGTGAGCGATCGCCCTCCGATTTCAAAGCAGGCTTTGGCGTACCAGCTTCATAGTCAAGCGGGCTGAAGTCATCAAGGGATTCATGGGATCTGGAACCATTCGGGAATGGAATCAACGCCTTACGGTGACGACGATTTGCCCACACCATGCCAGCCGCAAACGCGCCTGCCAGAATCGCTCCCCCTACGGGAATGCCAACCCCCAGGGGATAGGAGGTTGGGGGGGTGGCAGCGGAGTCCGTTTCACTGTGGTCATCCGCTGGCTTACCGCCGCGCAGCGATTGAGCATAAAGTTAGTTCGTGCGTTGAGTCACAATCCGATCGCCCGCAAACAACCCGTTTTGAATCTCAACCTAATCAACAGCGTTTGAGCAGGCGTTGAGAAAGCTGCCAGTGGCAATCGCTCCTAGCATCAGAGTTAGAAAAACTATGTTTGAAAAGGCGTTGGGTGACACGTTTCTTGTACCTGAAGAAGAGGATCGGAAAAATAATGTTGTTATCCTAAATTCTCCAATTAGCTGGAGAGTCAAGTATAGGACTTACGCAAACCTTGGAGGTTTTAACCAAACATCGGGCATCGTGACCAACATAGTGGCTTAAGCCTTCGAGGTTTTGGCAAAATGTGGATGATAAACCGACTGTTCAGATTACCAAATCGATCTGCCGGAATTCCCGTAGTTTGGAT
>JBAUTA010001000.1:0-3381 GCA_049581985.1 Kovacikia sp. | reverse complement strand
TTGCCCAAGTTCGGGCTAAAATTGGACTTCTCTACCGAAAATTTGCTGCAAATTTGCCAAACTCCAGTAAATAATTCATGGCGCGGCTCCTATTGCTAACAGTTCAACAGTAAGGTTTTCTGATAAGGTATGGATTGACCTGCTGCGCCAGAACATTGACGGGTAACGCCAATCTCAACCTCTAACCCACCATGCAAGAGGCTACGTTTTCCATTGCGATCGTGCGAGACATTGTGCAATATGTTGCAGTACAAGGTGTTGAAGTCGATCTCCTATACAGTGCTGCTCATATTGATCCGACCTGGTTGGATGATCCCGATCGTCAAGTTTCGGGTGAAGTGCTTAAATATCTATGGCGTGAAGCCATCACGCGAACGGGTGATTGTGACCTGGGCTTGCACATTGGCGAAGCCTTTGACCTCGCTGCAATTGGTATTGTGGGCTATGTCCTGTTCAATTGCAAAACCTATGGGCAAGTGCTGGAAAAGCTCTCCCAATACACCCGCTTGTTCAGTCAGGGTGTGGCGATTCATCATCAAGTTGTGAACGGTTGGGTACAGTGCGATTGTGAAATTGTCGAAACTGTGAAGAATTATCTGCTATATGAACCGCGCCATCCCATCGAAAGCACGTTTGCCGCCATGATGACAGCTACCCAGCAATTGACTGGCAACAGTCTGCAAGCTCAGGCTGTCTGGTTTCAGCATCCTTGTCCAGAAGATTGGGCTGAACATCAGCGGATTTTTCAAACGAACGTGCAGTTCTCCCAACCCCTCAACCGTATTGTCTTTCAGTCCACCTGTCTGGACTGGTCAGTGCGATCGGCAAATCCAAATTTACTCTCGGTGTTTGAACGTCATGCGGCAACCATGCTCAAAGCCCAAAGCCAGAGCTATTCTCAAAAAGTGATGCAAACCATCACCCAGCAATTACAGGGTGACGTACCCAGCATTGAGGCGATCGCCCGTAGCTTAATGACCAGTGTTCGCCAACTTCAGCGAGAACTACAGGCTGAAAACACATCCTATCAACAACTATTGGAGGAAACCCGGAAAAACCTGGCTATACATCACTTCAAAGACCCGGAAACATCTATTCACAATGTCGCGTTTCTGCTCGGTTTTTCAGAACCCAGTGCCTTTCATCGTGCTTTCAAACAATGGACAGGGCAAACTCCTCGCAGTTATCGTCTAACCCAAGTCCATCATTGAGTTAAGCAATCGCAGCAGACTAATCGGGTCGAGGAGAGCATTTAACTCTCCCCTCCCACACCACCCCTCATGCGGGTCCGCAATGGGCGGTTCATGAAGACGCGCAAACAACACTGATAGCTTCAGGCGTATCCTTGGACTTTTATCCAAAGCTGCCGAATCGATAACAATCCCTGTTGTTCCAACCATTCATTGGTCATTCCCGTTTGCGTCGCCAACGTTTTCGATAACCGCCAATAGCCTTTGCGACTAATGCTGGTCAAAATTGCGTGGCGCTTACTTGTCCCAAGCTTGAGCAGGTTAGCAATGCGGGTTCTCGGTCTGCGCCACTGCTTCCAATAGCACATCCGAATCCGCCGCCTCAACCAACCATCTAGCTCTTCGATTGGGCTGTAATGCTGGGAAATGCCAAAGCAATTCATCCACCCGCGCAAGTATCGGTTCAATCGCTCAAGTCGCTCTGCCATCGAGACACCCCAACTGCGTGAGGTTAATCCCCGCAGTCGGTGCTTGAACGCTTGCATAGCAGCATCAGAGGCGAAGATGCGACTCCCCCGGAACGTAAATCCCAGGTAATTCAAATCTTCAACCTTGACCACTCGGCTCTTCTCCCGATTCACCTTCAGCTTGAGCACTTGAGTCAGGTAACGGCTAATTTTCACCATCACCCGTCGCCCGGCTCGTTTGCTTTTGACCAGGATCACCAGGTCGTCTACATAGCGAACAAAGCGATGCCCTCTTGCTTCTAGCTCTTTGTCCAGGTCATCCAGCAGGATGTTGGACAGCAGGGGGGAAAGCGGAGACCCTTGCGGTGTCCCCCATTCAGTCGGTTCTACTGTGCTTCCGACCAAAACTCCGGCTCGCAGGTAACGACCGATTAGCCGCAACAGCACTTTATCAGTCACTTTGCGGGCAATGCGAGACATTAAGACATCGTGGTTGACCGTATCAAAGAATTTCTCTAGATCCAGATCCACGCAGATGCGATATCCCGCCTTAATGATCGTTTTCACCTGTCGGATTGCGCCATGAGCCGAGCGATTCGGGCGACACCCATAACTTGAGGGGGAAAACCCCAGATCAAAGATGGGCGTTAGCACTTGCAGGATAGCTTGTTGGGTCACCCGGTCTACGACACAAGGCACACCCAACTTGCGGTCGCCCTTGCCTTTCGGCTTGGGAATCACAACCCGCCGCACCGGGCGAGGTTGATAGCTGCCCTCCATCAGGGATTGGCGAATCTCATGCCAATGTTCGCGAGCATAGGTTGGGAATTCTTCCACGGTCATCCCGTCACTGCCGGGCACACCCTGGTTGGATTTCACCCGTTGCCAGGCTCGTTGCACATTGTCGCGCTCTAAGATTCGCGCCATCAGGTTGTCTAAGGCTGGCTCTCTGTCAGCACGCCAAACCCCATCTCCCCCCTCCGGGTTCATCGATGAGTTTGAGTTGTTCATCGCTCCTCCTTAGTTCGTTTATGTTCGTCCCTTCGTTCCCCTACGGGGACTACTATGGACTCTGCTGACTTCTGTACGGTAAACGCTTGAAGTTCCCTTCAACCGCGCTGTCTGGTTCTCCTTAGGGTTCTGTGGCTCCCTCGCCGTTTCCTGCGAGACCTCAGTCAGACTCCCATAGATGTTCAGACCGCAACCGCACAGACCTCCCCGGATAAGAACGTGAGCTTTCCCTGCACAACCGCGTCATTTACTGTGTTCCTTGAACCAGAGGGCTTTGTTGTGTTGTGCCAACTCGCCCCAGGACTATCTCAGCCTTCTATGACGTTTCTGTTCGTCGGCTCGCAGGTTTGCCTCCAGCTTCCTTCAGACCCTTCCTCGCGGAAGTGCCCTTGCCTTAAGCTAGGAGTTGTCGTCACTCGGCTCCAAGAACTTTCGAGCATTTGGACGCTGGTTCTCCTCCAGGGGACTTTCACCCCATGAGTTCACGCCCATACTGGGCGTACACACTGCGTTGGTGCGGACTGGCAAAGTTAGTCGGTATTTCGCAGAGGTTACTTGCAGCCGCTCAGCCGGAACGTTATCTCGCTTCGTTTTAACTGTTGGGCGGTCTTTCAAAGCTATCTGTCGGTCTTCTGAATTGCTATGGCAAACTCATCTCCCAGCACTGCCTGTAGTGCTATAGTGGTGTCATGCCTGGTTCGACTTTACTTCGA
>JBAUTA010000999.1:0-1942 GCA_049581985.1 Kovacikia sp. | reverse complement strand
CTAGGAACAAAGCTTTTACGACCAAAGTAAAGCTGCCAGCAGGGATTTTGAAGCGCTGCATCTAGCTCTGTAAGCTTGGCAGAGTCGCCTTCTAACCCAACCCAATAATCGGCATCCGCCACGTAGTAGCAATCGCTCAAAACCGTATCGCCTTTCCCCCCACTAGATTTGATGCTGTCCATAATGGTGTGATAATCGCATTGCACCAATCCTTCCTGGTTCACCCGTACCCCCATTTTGAGGGCAGCCAGATCGTGCACAGGCTCCCAACGCGGACGACCGAGCGCCGCACAAAGAAGTCCAATCACGGCGGATTTAGTGGGTTCGCGCCGGGTATCGCGGATTGTAAAGCGGCTATGATCGCCCCAGCTCATCATCGGGGCACGCATTCTTAAGAGCAACGTTGGCATGGTTAGTTGGCTCCTGGGAAAGCAGCGGCGATCGCATCTTTAAGCAATTCATCCACTGAAGGTTTTTCAGCATTGGCTAGATGATTTAGTTGCTTTGCAAGTTGGGCGCGGGTCACAATCCCCTTAAAAACCACAGACTTCTCGCCATACATTTTGCTCAAATCTGCCCAGTGAGCATCCAGCTTGATCACAGCATTTTCGAGTAAACTCTTGCCATCCTTGGGGGCTACTGGACTCTCAAAGGCATCTACCAGCGAAACGGGCTGACCATTGCGAACCACCACCACTACCACAGCAGGTAAACTATGGGCTGCAAAGGCGTTTTGGTGCCCAGTCGGAATAGCCTTAATAAAGGCTTCAGCAAACGCTTGAGTAATCTCAGCAAGTTGCTGTTTTGTGCCTAAATTTTTCTCTAGCTGAACGGTATCAACCGTTGTAAAACGGTAGTAGGTCGAACTGTTGTAGCCTGTTTCGCCGATGTGGTCTGCACCTTGATCATCACTGGCACCCAGATCATCGACCGCTGTAAAAAAGTCAAATTCTTGCTGTAGAATATTAACGCTAATCGCATGAGCCATTTGAACGGCAGCATCTACATTCACAGTCGGCAGCGATGCCATCATTCGTCCAAATAAGGCAACATCACCAGGCTTGTTAGTCTCAGCCAGTGATTTTTCAATCACCTTGGGAATATTGGGGTCTTTGACAGGCAGCGCTGGTTTATCGCCTGCTAGACCGGGGGCGATCGCATCCCAGTTTTTGGTCAGAATATTAGCAACAGCTTCAATTTCAGTTCTACCTAGGAACAAAATCGTTTTCGACTCAACCTTCTCGCCTTCAATTTTGGCTCCTAAAACTTCTAGTGCAAGTTTCGCGGCAGCTTCCGCTTGAGCTTCAGGAATTTCCTGATGGATCAATAGTTCCTTTAGTTCTGGCATCCAAGCACGCGATCGTTGAGCAAAATGTTCTGGTTTAAGTGCGGAGTTTTCTTGGTAGGACAGTCGAACAGCCCGTTTCTGACACTGGCTAGAAATCCGCGCACGGGGACGACCGCCAAATACTGTAGACTTTGGCATTCCATTCTCGTCACGGTTTAGGTTGGCGGGAGGAAAGCTTTGCAGAATATGGATTTCGAGTTGCATTATCAAATTGTCCTTGGTGTATAAATTAGTAGATGAAGTAGAAATTATTCTTTCAGAATGAGTCTGAGCAGATGCTCTAATGACTCACGATCTGAAGTCTGAAGTTTGCCAAGCTGACGGATTACAAGGCTTTTCTGGATTGTTGTTATGACTGATTTAACAACTGATATTTTGAGCAACCCCGCAGTTTGCCAGTCTTTAATCTCAAGCTCTCCAAACAGTAGCGGTACTTTGACTTGGCTGGATACAGCCATCAAGATTAGATCGGGCCGTGCTGCATTATAAGCACTTGAACTAATAACAACAGTGGGCCGATTTTTACTCGTTGTTTGATCCGTGAAAGGAAATGGAACCAGCAGAACATCCCCAAACTCATAGGTTGTCATAGGC
>JBAUTA010000998.1:0-3625 GCA_049581985.1 Kovacikia sp. | reverse complement strand
CCAGGCGCAGTTTGCGGTCTTTCATTTCGGTTTCCGTTGCCGCACCGACCTTGATCACTGCCACACCGCCAGCCAACTTGGCAAGACGTTCTTGCAGTTTTTCTTTGTCGTAGCTGGAGTCGGTTTCTTCAATTTGACGACGGATTTGTTCAACCCGAGCCTTAACCGCAGCCTCGTTGCCTTCCGCAACGATCGTGGTGGTGTCCTTAGTCAGCGTAACCCGACGGGCTTTACCCAGGCTATCGAGTTTAGCAGCATCCAGCTTTAGACCTGCATCTTCGGTGATCAGTTGACCACCGGTTAGCACAGCGATGTCTTCCAGCATTGCCTTACGCCGATCGCCAAAGCCAGGAGCCTTGACCGCAGCCACATTCAGCACACCCCGCAGGCGGTTGACCACCAGGGTTGCCAGGGCTTCCTTCTCAATATCTTCAGCGATGATGACCAGGGGACGACCAGCCCGGGCGACCTGCTCTAGCACAGGCACCAAATCTTGCACCAGGGTGATCTTCTTATCGGTGATTAGCAGGAAAGGCTCATCCAAAACCGCTTCCATGCGCTCGGTATCGGTTGCGAAGTAGGGTGAGATATAACCCTTGTCAAAACGCATCCCTTCGGTGATTTCCAGCTCGGTCGTCATGGACTTGCCTTCTTCCAGGGAGATGACGCCCTCTTTGCCGACTTTGTCCATCGCACTGGCAATCATCTGACCGACTTCATCATCGTTTCCGGCAGAGATAGCACCCACCTGAGCGATCGCCTTAGAATCTTCCACAGGACGAGCGTGCTCAGCAATTTGGTCTACCAGGAAGTTAGTTGCCTTATCGATCCCACGCTTTAAGGAAATCGCATTTGCACCCGCAGCAACGTTACGCAAACCTTCCTTAACAATGGCATGGGCTAGAACCGTCGCAGTAGTAGTCCCATCTCCAGCAGCATCATTAGTCTTGGAAGCTGCCTGACGGATTAAAGCTACCCCTGTGTTTTCAACGTGGTCTTCTAGCTCGATTTCCTTGGCAATCGTCACTCCATCGTTGACAATTTGGGGAGCACCAAACTTCTTCTCTAGCACAACGTTGCGACCCTTAGGACCCAGCGTCACCGCTACGGCCTCAGCCAGGATATCCATACCCTTTTCCAGAGCACGACGAGCATTTTCGTTATAGATGATGCGCTTAGCCATAATTCCTTCAGTGATGTGTGAGTGTCTATGTGTTTGAAAGCCTTGAATTTCCAAATTTCAGACCGGATCAAAGACCGAGAAACTCCAATCTCCAATCTCCAAGCTGAAACCTGTAGTCCGTTAGGATAGATTGGGAGGGTTTCGCAAATTTACAAAACCCATTCTCAGACTGCTTTAGAGGTTTTCAACCCCGCAGAACAATCTTGCCAACCCCCTAGGCTACGATCGCCAGAATGTCCTTCTCGGACAACAAAACATACTCTTCAGTGCCGAGTTTAATATCGGTGCCAGCATACTTCGAGTAGAGAACCTTATCGCCAATTGTCACTTCTGGCTCTTGACGAGAACCATCGTCGTTGCGCTTACCAGGACCAACAGCAACAATCTCGCCAACTTGAGGCTTCTCTTTCGCTGTATCGGGGAGAAGAATTCCACCAGCGGTTTTCTCCTCAGAAGCACTCACCTTAACAAAAACTCGGTCACCCAGAGGTTTAACAGTAGAAACACTCAGAGTTACAGCTGCCATACAAATTCTCCAAACTAGCAGGTTAAGGATAAACAGTCTGGGTCGAGTTAGCACTCTCGCCCCCTGAGTGCTAATCTACCGAACGATGGATATGATTGCAACTTTTTGGTCGGTACGGGTTACCGAACTAATAGCCATTGCAACGGATGAAAGGCGCGAGTGGTATGGGGAGTGGAATGAGGCTGATTACTGGTGATCCGGTTCAAAACTTTACACTCTCTTTCTCTCCATCCCTGGCCTCTCCCCCCTGCTCCTCATCCCTAACTGCCCAATGTTCTAACCGTCAAAATTTGAGGTGGAGTAGAGTCTGCCGGATAGAGCAGATCCACCTGAACGAGACGACGATCGCCCGGTTTCATCATCAGCAATACCAGGGGTTCGCCCTGCTGTCCGCGTCGCTGCACGAGATGCACATAGCGGGTTTGGGGCAAGCCCTGATCATCGTTGTAGCGCAGGCGAACAGTGCCACGAAAGAAAACCTGTTTTGCTGGCGGCTGGAAAAAGCGGAGTCCTTTGGCAGGTTTGTCTTCTTTTAGGGGTGTTTCGATCACGATCGCGACGGTGCGGGATTGATCCGCAGTATTTCGCAATGGCAGCGTCAGATTATATTCAACAGAATAGTTACCATGGGCCTGGTACGCCGTATCCGGATAGCGGGCAACCATTTTAGCTGTTTGCACCTGATCCGTTCCCAACGTCCCGCGAATTAAAGTGCTGATGCCATAGGAAAATGCCTGACCGGGTTGGGGAAGGCTGAGGAACCAGTTTTCCAGGCTGGCCTGGGGATTATCTACAAGCTGAGTTTTCCATTGAGAGCCTTGAGAAACTCCCGCTACCCGCCCATAGGCAAACCCCCCTTTTTTCACATCAAGCGGGGTCGGGGGGCGATCGCGGGGTCCAGCCAGGTTGCCTTTCTGTAATAAGGTTTGCCATTCTTCCAGCGTCGGAGCCTGCTCATCGCCATCTGGTTTTTGATCGGCGAACCGTGCCAGGCTGGCGGCATAAACTGGACCGCTACTCCACAGCCTCATTAAGGTAGACCGTCCGTTTAGGGGTGGGTTTAGCGTTTTCACCGGAATCGGCAAATTTAGTACCATCCGACTTTCCCCCGGTGGAATCACAATTTTTGGTGGGAAAATATCCTGTCGCCATCCCCGCAGAATATCGTCTGTGGAGCGGCTTCCCGGTCCGGCATAGACTGTCCCCAGGGGATTATTGACAGCGGGAGGGAGGTCAACAAAGGGGGCATCGGGCTGGCTGAGGTAGCTGGCGGCACTCAGAATATCCACTGTTACAGGCTGCTTACCGGGATTATGCAGCAGGATTCCCAGGTAAAGCGATCGCAAATCCTCCGGTGTTTTGGCTTTGGCAATGTGGTGGGCAAAGACATCGAAGCGTCCTTGAAAAACTACATTCAGATGGGCAGCGGGGGTTTGCATACCCCGGGATGGAAAGGTAGAAAGGAGAATGCCTTCTTCCTGCACCAGTTCCGGGCTGTTGCTGTTGAAGACGAGAACTGAATCAAGGCTTCCCGGAAGCGATCGCACCTGTTGGGGAACCGTAATTTCTTGAGGCGGATTGGGAGGATTGGGAGTTGATTGGGCCAAAGCCAGCGTTGCAATAAGCGAGAGCATAAATGATGAACTAAATCCATTGCGGTCTTACCGCCCTTGAATGTATCTTACTAGCAAGATTGCCATCCATCCCAAAAGGGCATACACCACGATCGCAACCATCAGATTGACATCAAAGATATTGACCCCATCCCTTACGGTAGGGCTGATAAATAGGGTAGAAAAAGGAGCCACAAAAGGTTCCGAAAGATTGTAAATAAATTGGGCAAATGTATTTTGGGCATTGGCTCCGGTTAGGCGAAGCACAAATCGTAAAATTAACAGGACTTCAAGCAAGCCAAC
>JBAUTA010000997.1:0-6887 GCA_049581985.1 Kovacikia sp. | reverse complement strand
GCAGAAAGTGATGCATTTACTGGCGCAAACTGGATTGCCCAAGGGAGTTGTCAATTTAGTGAATGGGGCCAAAGAGGTGGTGGATGCAATTCTGGAGCATCCGGTAATCCGGGCAATTAGTTTTGTTGGCTCAACTCCGGTTGCCCAGTACGTTTATCGGCACGCGACCGCAAATGGCAAACGGGCCCAGTGCCAGGGAGGGGCAAAAAACCCCGTGATTGTCCTGCCTGATGCTGACATCGAAATGACTACCCGGATTATGGCAGATAGCGCCTTTGGCTGCGCTGGACAGCGGTGTTTAGCCGCATCGGTTGCCGTGACAGTGGGGGAAGCCCGGCAGACCTTTACAGAGGCGATCGCAGAGGTGGCCCGATCCCGTGTTGTTGGCTATGGCCTGGATCAAAGCGTCCAGATGGGTCCAGTGATTACGCAACACAGCCGTAACCGGATCGAAGACCTGATCCAGCAAGGGACTGGGGAGGGAGCAACCGTTTTAGTAGATGGTCGTAGCCCCAGGATTCCCGGTTTTGAGCAGGGGTATTTTATTCGCCCTACCATTTTGGAAAATGTTGATCCTGCGGGGGAAATTGCCCGCACAGAAATTTTTGGTCCCGTTCTCAGCCTGATTCACCTGGAGACGATCGATGAGGCGATCGCCCTGGTTAACCGGGGGCAATACGGTAACATGGCCTGTCTGTTTACCAGTAGTGGAGCGGCGGCTCGTAAGTTTCGCTACGAAGCTGAAGCAGGCAATATCGGAATCAACATCGGCGTGGCTGCACCGATGGCCTTTTTTCCCTTTAGTGGATGGAAAGATAGCTTTTTTGGGGATCTGCACGGTCAGGGAAAGCAAGCCGTTGAATTTTTCACCCAAACAAAGGTCGTCGTTGAAAGGTGGCAGGAGTGGACGAGAAAGTTTTAGCCTATTGCTTTGTCTTAAACAAAATCTCTGGATCTTCTAAGGCCTCATAATCCATAAAGCTGGCAGAGATGGATTCGCAAGCATTGAACCGGGCAAGAACTTCGGGATGAATCGCTTCCAGAGAACGATAGGTATGACTGAGCAGGAAGAGGAAGTTGATGCTACCGACCCGAATTCGATCGCCATCTTTAAGGGATTGGCGTTGCTGAATTCGTACTCCGTTTACAAAGGAACCATTCATGCTGTTGAGGTCAATTAACTGAAACCCTGCCCCCTGAACATAGAGCAAAACAGCATGACGCCGAGACATCGCCCGATCCTTCAGGGGTAGGGCTGCTTCACGGTTGCGCCCAATGGTCCAGACCATTTGAGGCTGAATCAAAGTCTCTGACTCTCCTAGCAAATTCGTAATGATGTAGATGCGCTGCCCTTGCACAATCCCCTGAATGTACTTAAACGTTTCAGCAGGACTTTCAAAGTTTGAATCCTGATGGCTGTCCCCTGGCTGGTCAATCATCAATGTCTGAGCTTTGGCAAACGAAGCGTCCTCCCCATCCAGGTAGTTGGGATAGCGTCGGCTAGACTGCTTCTCTTGGGGCAACTTCTCTTGGGGCAAACCTTTTTGCGAAATCGCCATTGAAGGAATTTCACCGGACTGTCTGAGAATGTCAGTTGAATCGGATTCTGATTTCATGGCGGTTTCCAGGACAGCGGATAGTCTGTCTACAAAACGAATGTTAATTTAGAGTGCCCCACAATCTACTCGATGTTAACGGGGGTCTTCCCCTCTGTAGGGTCAGAGTTTGAGTTTTGAGCTTTGAGTTTTGCATGGAAGTGAGGGGCGAGGAGTGAAGAATGAGGGGTGTTAATCGGGATGCCTGCCTTTTGCCCCCTACTTTTGCCCTTACCTGCTGTCCTCGGCACCGGTTAACAAAAAATTAACTATCTAGAAAAAACCATTAAGAACATCTGGACTTTGTTCACGATGCTTTACATTTCTAC
This sequence comes from Kovacikia sp., assembly GCA_049581985.1. Classification (GTDB taxonomy): domain Bacteria; phylum Cyanobacteriota; class Cyanobacteriia; order Leptolyngbyales; family Leptolyngbyaceae; genus Kovacikia. Next base: position 4,963 of record JBAUTA010000997.1, on the reverse strand, counting down.
AAAGTATATATACTTATCCCAATTTGACGAATAAGGGTTCTATCCCTTCATGCCAGTTCCATCTATCGTGGTTGCTCTTTAAACTGGCATTACTATTCACCGCTTTTGCTGTTTCGTTTAGTTAAAGGCATTTTTGCCTAATTTAAAAGATTGTGATGAAGAGGTTGAGCGCAGAAGATTTACTTGTTCAATACGCTAAAGGAAAACGGGATTTCAATGGGGTTGATCTAAATGAAGCCTATCTATTTGAGGCAAGTTTGCCGGAAATTAGCTGTACGGGCAGTAATCTCAGCAGAATTCACCTACCCTACGCAAACTTGAGTCAGGCAAACTTTTGTCAAGCGCAGCTTACGGGTGCTGAACTGGGTGATAGCCAGCTTTATCAGGCGAATTTGGCTCAGGCAAATCTTCAGGCAGCGAATTTGTCCAGGGCTAACTTACGATTTGCCGATCTTCAAGAGGCAGATCTAACGGGGGCAAATTTGCAGGGTGCAGATTTATATGGGGCCAATCTTAGCCGCAGCAATCTTACGAATGCTGACCTCCGTCGAGCAAATTTGGATGGAGCTAACTTGTCTGAATCTCAGCTTGCTGGTACTAATCTGTATCGTGCGCTGGAGGCGGATCTGTCCGTTGCTTACCCAGATAGAACAACGATTTATCCAGATGGATATCAGCAAGGCAAGGATGGGGATGAGAAATAATACCAATTTAAATAGCGAACAGGGCAGATTGGGGAGGGGGTGCAGGGGTGAAACCCCTGGCTGGGGGCAACGCCCCCACCCCCCCTTAATCCTCTGTCCTAATCAATTGGCGATAGTTATAGCTTTCGTCCTGGATTTTTCAATCTTGCTCAAAGGTCTGTCCTAAAGCTGCTGGCGGAGTGCTGCGCACAGTTTGGGAGGCAGCCCGGCTGAGGGCGGGCGGGAGAAGCTTAAGTAAACGCTCTAGCCATTCGCTTGAAGTTAATACCAGAAACAAAATCATTAACACGAAGGGAGCAACGGTGAGAATTTGAGTTGGAACGTTAGGACTGGCACTTTGGGCAACGGTTGCCATTGATTGTAAGATGCCAAATAGATAGCAACTGAGAGCGACCCGCAATGGATTCCACCCGCCAAAAATAACGATCGCCAGGGCTATCCAGCCGTAGCCTGCTGTGTGGCGATGACTCCAACCAGATTTGAAGTCTAGGGAAAAAGCGGCTCCGGCAATCCCCATGAGGGCACCCCCAGTAAGGGTATAAAGGTAACGCATTAGCACGACATTAGTGCCTCGAGCGAAAGCAGCAGCGGGTTGTTCTCCGATCGCCCGCAGCATTAACCCAGGACGGGTGCGGTAAAAATATGCTGAGACAAAAATAATCAGGCCGTAGCTCAGATAAACTAGCAAATCGCTTTGGAAAAGCAACCCACCAAGCAGCGGAATATGTTGCAAAAGAGGAATGTTGAAGCTGGGAACACTCGGTCCAGGAATACGAACAAAGGGATTTCCCAAAAATGAGGAGAGGTCTGCACACAGTAGCGCCAGCACAAACCCGATCGCCACCTGGGATTGCTTTAGCGTCAGGGCACCAAAAGCAACTACCGCAGCAACTGCCGCCCCAACCAAGGCAGCACTGACAAAACCTAAAATTAGACTGGGTGCAGTGCCGAGTCCTTCAGTCGTTTTGGCAACAGCAAAGCCGCACATTGCTGAAAGCAGAATGGTGCCTTCGGCGGAGAGGTTAATCACTCCTGCTCGTTCTGTGATCGTCTCGCCAATGCAGGCAAATACCAGAGGGGTAGAAGTGGCGATCGCCACAGAAAGAATTGCAATCAGTTGGGCGGCATCCATAGGTGGAAAAAATTGGGGAATGAGGGATAGGAGATGAGCTGCTTGAGCATACCTAAGGTTTCTGTTGTGATACCAGCTTATAACGCAATGCATTACCTGCCAGAAACGGTAGGAAGCGTTTTGGTTCAAACATTGACTGACTTTGAAGTCTTGGTGGTTGATGACGGCAGCACAGATGGAATCGCAGAATGGATGGGTCAGCAAACGGATTCCCGTCTCAGAATGATTTCCCAGCATAATCAAGGTCAAGCTACCGCACGTAATACAGGAATTCTTTACGCTAGGAGCGAATACATCGCTTTTTTGGACGCGGATGATCTTTGGAAACCAAGCAAGCTGGAAAAGCAGGTGTCCTATCTAGATACTCATCCAGAGATGGGGTTGGTTTATACCTGGACCGCCCTAGCTGACCAGATAGGCCGTCCTACAGGTCGAGTGGTGTCATCCCATGCAGAAGGGTATGTTTGGGAGAAGATTGTTGAGTTCAATATGGTTGGCTGCGGCAGCACTCCCCTGGTGCGACGCAGTTGCTTTGATTTGATTGGACTGTTTATCCCAGAACTTTCCCCCGCAGAGGATTGGGATATGTGGATCAGAATTGCGGCTCAATTCCCTTTTGGGGTCATTAAAGAACCCCTGGTTTTATATCGGCAGCATCGGGAGAGTTCATCTAGCCAGTGTGAGCTAATGCTAAAAACCTCCAGTGCGGTAATTGAACGGGCCTTTGCGAATGCTCAGTCAGAATTTCCCTACTTAAAACATCGAAGTTACGCTTCTTTGAGCCTATATCTAGGTTGGAAAGCACTTCGAAATATGGATTTCAGCCAGGCTCAGTGGTTTCAGCGGAAAGCGATCGCCCATTATCCGTTACTCTACTTTTCCCCTACTAACATTCGATTAGGTTTGGGGATTTTCTTAATGCGTTGGTTTGGGGCAGGCACCTATACAAAACTGCTGGGTTTTCTATACAACATTCGACGATCGCTGACAAAACACTCAGGGTAGTCCCCCAAAGGGTAGGATGACGAAAGTTTAGGAGGGTGGGAACTGTCTCCTTATCCCTATCGCCTGACACCTCATCCATCCGGGTGAATCTATTCGTAATTTGCGGAGTGCATTCATCAGAAGGGGTAGTTGGATTTAGCAACCCTGATAAAGGTCACTTTCTCTGGGATTGCTGAAGCCCCCATGGATTCACTACTCGCACTTAAAGAAATTCACTATGAACGTCAAATTGCCTATCTTATCTGCGATCGCTGCTACTGCTCTCTCGATTGGTGCTGCCTTGCCCGCTTTTGCTGGACCTGGGGTTTTGGCTGGTCTAGAACCCGGTGCCCGGATTAATGTTCGTTCCGAGCCAAGTACCCGGTCCGCCTCTCCCCATTACGGTTTGGTCGGAGACAGAATTGAAATCTTGAATCAAACTCAGGGCTATGATGGCTACACCTGGTACTACGTTAGCTTCCGCTCCGGAGCGAGGGGTTGGGTCCGGGGCGATTATGTCCGTCCCATCGATCGCAGAAGCGACGGTCCCGCTTTTCCTAGAGAGTCAACGGTTGCTACCTTCAACACAAACACCTACAGCGTGAAGGTTTACAAGCAGCGGGGTAATCTATACATGGATGTGTTTAACAAGCTGAAAGGGTACTCGGTTCTCAATAGAGAACCCGCTGCGGTAGATAGCTTTGGGCGTGGAACCAGTTACTACAATCTTCGGGGTGAGTACCTTTATAAAGTAATGGCGCTACCGAATGGTCGTTACACGCTAACTGTGTCTTATAACGATCGCGTGATCACCCGTGAACGGGGCTACCAGTACTGGTAGCGTACAGCCCTTGGTTCCCCCTGGGCTGAAACCATCAATAGTCTGCACAGAATGCTAAAGTGACAAAGCGATCGCCCTCTGGTTGGGAGCCGGAGGGCGATTTCTATTTCTATAGACTTGAGGCACCCTTTGGATAGCTATCGCCAGTTATACGGCTCCAGTTATTGGTGGGGGTGTGGTTGAGAGCTTACCTGTTGGAACCAGAATATTTCTGAATTCAGCCTGGAGCGATCGCACCTTCTCTAGAATACGATCGCCCCAAATTAATTAACGGCACGACTTTGTTACCATAATTACCCGCATCAATCCAGTAATACCGCTGACCAGCATTGAAATCAGGATGGCGATCGCCAAAATCACTGCTGTTGGAGATTCAGATTGAATGATAGGTGTGGGATCGATAGAAGGAAACTGCGAATTGGTTTGATAGGTTGATGTGGGTAGCTGTTGGTTCATTTGAATTACCTTGTAAACTTCATGCCCCAATTCTTGCAACCCTTACTAGCCCTGTCGTTACGAGAAGTTCCGAAAAAGTAAGGCTATGATTGGAATGATTTTCCTGCCTCACGTTTTGCCGTAAACCATGACCCCAGAGGAAGCTATCCAGGTTGCTGATGAACTGCTGCTTGCCCATGCTGGCAATCCCTTAACGGATATTCAGCGCATGATTCTGCGGGAGTCCCTAGCAGGTAAGGGCTATGAGAGCATGGAAGGGTATGCGCCTCAACACATCAAGAATGAAGGCAAGAGGCTATGGGACTCGCTTTCCGAGGCTTTGGAGGAGAAGGTCAGTAAGACAAATTTCAAAGGGGCACTAGAAAAGCGACTGAAGTCAGGCGGTATGGTGCCGAAGTCACCACAGCCTTCGAACTATGATGAGCGAACTTGGGTGGGACGGGAAACAGCCGTCAGCACTCTTCTACTCAAATTGCAGGGACAAACCCATATACTCTGGCTGACAGGGATTTCTAGGATTGGTAAAACGGCTTTGGGAGAATGCCTTGCTAGCCAAGCTTGGAAGAATGATCCCTCTTTTCAATGGGTTTATGTGGAAATCTTGGAAGGGCAGAGTAAGGATTTTGCTTCTGTCGCTGCTGATCTGTTAGCTAACAGCGGTTGCTGATTGGATAAGCCACACGATGTGGCAGCTTGATAAGCTACTGTTTAGTCTTTCCTTGTGGCTTACTGACCTGAAAATCGCTGTAAGTTGGGCGATCGTGACCTTGGCCTGCAAGAACGGAACAATCCAGAGCAGTTAGCCAAGCGTTTCTTGAAAAAGCTCCAAGTTCATCCCTACTGGAT
>JBAUTA010000996.1:0-3924 GCA_049581985.1 Kovacikia sp. | reverse complement strand
TGCAGGGGTGGAACCCCTGGCTGGGGGCGAAGCCCCCACACCCCCATCTGCAACCTTCATTTTTTAAATTGGTATAAGTATCTAGCATGTTTGTCTGCCCCATTTTATATCAATTCAACTTGAATTCCGACCAGATGATTTTCTGAAAGACTTAGTTGTTAGGGATTTTCAAGCTTAAATCGGCAATCTTCGAGCTCAATGGGTATCACATTTAATGCCAGCCTAAAGAATAAAGGCTCCACCCTGCACCCCCGCAGCTATATTAGGTTAGGACAGGGTGCAGGGGTGAAACCCCTGGCTAGGAGCAACGCCCCCACTCCCCCTTGAATCCTCTGTCCTAATCAAACTGGCGATAGCTATAGAAAAAGCAACGGGCTTTGTATCTCGTTTGAGGTAGAGCGGATGTTTCACATTGCCTAGCTTGGTCAGTCCCAGGCAATAAACTTCCTGGGTTGCGAGTAACGCGATCGCTGCCTGGTTACGGTTATATAAAGTTCCCCAGTTGCCCCAGGCGAGAATAATTTGCTGAACGCGCTGATTCAGGGAAGCCAGGTAAAAGTCATTTTCTATCCCGATCGGATCGGCTACCTGGCAAAGCTCATAAGGATTAGGGGTGCGATAGGCAAATAGGTTCACAACTTCCAGAGAACCGTAGCCCCAAGAGCGGGCAAAACCAAGGCAGCGGCGAAGGGTGGGATCATCAACGGACGCATCAGCACGACTGGGATTGAGCATGACAAAACCAACTCTAGGAGCGCGGGAGTCCCATTCACGCCAGAGGGAGTAGCGGTAAGTTTTTGTTGGATCCAGGATTGCGCCAGTGGGCATGGGGATAGGAGAGGGGAAAGAGGGAGGGGGAGGGGAGGGGAGACTTTAGGATCTACTTATCTATTTCCATAAAAGCCCCTAAAGCACACAGGCTGGATTTTTGAGCTTCTGTTAAACCCTGGATATGGGTAATGTTCATCCCTTCGTAGGGGCGGGGGACTTGTAGGGTTTGTAGCGGTTCCACTGAAAGCGTAGGAAGAGAGCAGGCGGTAGGGGGAAAAGAATTGTGAGGCTTGAGGTTTGAGATTTGCCTTGGGGCCGTTTCCCCGTCCCTGGGGCTGGGAGGATGAATCTCTCGCACATCCCAAAGCGTACAGGTTCCGTCTTCACCGCCGATCGCCAGGATGTGGCTATCAGCGCTAAAAACCAGTGCGCCACTATAGCCCGTTTGCACTGTTAGGACGTAGAGAGATTCGCCACTGGGGAGATGCCACAGACGAATTGTACCGTCTTGACTCGCGCTGGCAAGGAGTTGCCCATTGGGGCTACAGGCGATCGCCTCCACCTCAGCAGCGTGGGCATCTAAAGTCTTTATTGCTTGACCAGTAGCCACTTCCCAGAGGCGAATGCTTTGGTCCAGGCTGCTGCTGACCAACGTTTGACCGTTGGGACTAAACCTGATTTCTCGGAGCTGATCGGTGTGTCCTCTCAAGGTATTCAGACAGTTGCCGCTATTCACGTCCCAAAGTTTAATGGTCCAATCCCAACTTCCACTGGCAAGGGTTTGGCCATCCGGGCTAAATGCAATCGATTGAATGGGATTGGTATGCCCGATCAGGGTTCGCAGACATTGTCCGCTATCCACCTGCCAAAGTTTTACCGTTTGATCCCCGCTGGCACTGGCCAGTAGGGTGCTATTGGGGCTAAAAACAACCGTCCTGACCCAGGCGGTATGACCTTTCAGTGTTTTTAAGCAGCTTCCGCTGTTGACATCGCATAACCGGATAGTGTGGTCTAAACTGCCACCAGCCAAAATTTTTCCATCTGGGCTGAGGGCTGCTTGCATCGCGGCTTTGGTGGGAAGCGGAATGGCTTTAAGGCATTGGTTAGTTTGCAGATCCCAAAGGCGAACGACTTGATCGGCGCTGAAAGTAAGGAGAAAGGGTTGGGCGGCGGGTGGGGAGGGAAGAGATTGCTCGCTGGCCTCTGCCTTCGGTTCCCTGCCTTCGGTCTGCAAATCAGGATGCTCCCAGAAGACGATCGGCAGGGTGCAGTTGTCATAACCCTGAAAAACACGCAGGCATTGTCCACTGCCGATGTTCCAGAGGCGGAGGGTCCGATCGTTGCTGCCACTGGCAAGGATTTGACCATCGGGACTGAGGGCAACTGACCAGATGCGGTTTTGGTGCCCCTGTAGGGTTTTAAGGCATTGTCCGGTGTCTACGTCCCAAATCTTCACGGTTTTGTCGTCGCTGCCGCTGACCAGGATCTTGCCTGTTTGACTAGCGGCCAGGCTCCAGATCCGATCGCCATGCCCTGCCAATACCTGGATGCATTCTCCGGTTGTGGTATCCCACAGTTTTACGGTGCCATCGTCACCTGCACTGGCAAGGAGGGGAGGGGGAGAAGAGGCTTGCGGATCTTTTCCATTCTCCCGATCTTCCTGTTCCCGTCCCTCCCTGTCCCGTGGCACAAAGGTGACTGAATAGATGGCTGCTGAATCTTCTAAGGTTTTGAGACATTCCCCTGTCTGGATATTCCAGAGTTTGATTGTGTGGTCCATGCTGGCGCTGGCCAGGGTTTGGCTGTTGGGGGAAAGGGCGATCGATCGGATAATTCCCTGATGCCCAACCAGGGTCAATTGGCACTCGTCAGTCTGCAGATCCATCAGCTTAATGGTCTGATCCGCACTACTGCTGACAAGCGTATTTCTGCCGATCGCTGAAGGCATGTCGGGAGATGTCGGGGCAATGGGTACATACGCAACGGCTGAAACTCCCCCCTCATGGAGCTGAAAGGTTTTGAGACATTCCCCTGTGCCTAAATTCCAAAGCTTCACGGTCCGATCCAGTCCTCCGCTGGCCAGGGTTTTGCCATCTGGACTAAACGCCACTGAAAACACCCAGTTGCTATGGGCCTTAAAGGCAAGCAGTTGTTTGCTTGTCTCCACTTGCCAGAGACTAATCCAGCCCTGTTCATCGCTTTTTGCCAGGATGCTGCCATCCGGGCTGAACGCCACCGAGAGCACGTTCCCAAAGGTGTCTGTGAATGCTGAACGGGAAAGATCGGCCTGGGTGAAGTTGACCCGATGTAACGTTACCTGCCGCAGGTCAGCTTGCCAGAGGGTGAGGTGGGAAAAGTCGAAATCGCTGAGGTCAACTTGAAAATAGCAGAGAAGGTTAAAAATATTACCGCCAATGTAGCCAGTTTTAAGGGGGGGTTTGCCCTGAAGTGTAGAGAGGATCTGCATCAGAGCAACTTTGATGTCCTCAGAGGTGTCGAAAACTGCCCTTAACTGCTCGACCAACGGTCCTAATAGGAGGCGAGTCTGGGCTTCCCGAATGTAGTCTTTAGCCGTGGCTTTGATGAGAGCGTAGTTTTTGAGGTAGGGGATGGGGGAGGGTTCTGAGTTTTGAAGGGGACGCTCCGCCTCACCATCGCCCGGTATTCCAGTGTCGATTTCTCCCTTTACTTTTCCCAATCCCTCTTTTTCATGGCTCTGCAAAATTTCTCTTAAAACATTTTCAATTAACCGATTGGTAATGTACTCCATCACCGCAGGTTGGAGGGTGAACCCGGTAGAGCTGATTTCAAGGAGCGATCGGCGATTGAGGGAATCCAGGGTTTCGGCTAGTTTCAGACGCGAGGTGGACAAAAGCAGGTCAGTTTTGAGTTCTTCTAAGGAAATTGCTTCACGGGCGATCGCTAACCAGTACATTACCTCCTGCTCAAGGCTAGAGAGGCGATTGAAGTGACGTCTTAGTAAATCCTGGATATCGCCAAACAGAAGCCTCCCTTGCTGCATGAGGGAGAGAAATTCACTGACATTGCCGTGGAGCAAATCTCGAATGCTTGCTGCTGCCAGTTTGAGCGCTAAGGGATTGCCTGCATAGTGGTCTACTATGACTCCACCTTCTGCTTCCGAGGTGGAGAAAG
>JBAUTA010000995.1:0-1564 GCA_049581985.1 Kovacikia sp. | reverse complement strand
AGCATAGAGTTTTCTACAAGATCGGGTGCAGTATCCGGCTGAGCAGGCTGGGTCATCAGGCAATCGTCCGAAGTCAATCATCCCAAGTCCAAAAAGGTGGACGAGTGTTGCAAATCATAAATTTTGCACCAGAGGGAGTGGGAGCTTCGCCCCCAAAAGGGGGTTTCCCCCTTTACCCCCCTCCAAAACTTTCGTTTTGGTCTACTAGTTCTAACATTCCCTTCTGCCTCTGCTTGCTAACCTGCGCTGCGCTGGCAGTGGGGCAGAATGATAACTACGGTTGACAGGAGTCCTGGAAATGGAGCCTGGTGGAGATGCCATGCTGCTAATTTTGGTATAGCCGTAGCCCTATTGGTTAGGGGACGGGGTGCAGGGGTGAAACCCCTTCGGCTTGAGCGCTCAGGTTGAAAGCTGGCTGGGGGCAACGCCCCCACTCGCCCTTGAATCCTCTGTCCTGATCAAACTGGCGATAGCTATATCAATCCTTTCCCAAATAGAACTACCCTGATCCCATCCCTTTCCAAACTGCCCTGATTCCTGGACAATCAAGGCGGTAGAATCAACTTTTTATAGCAGTCAATTATGGATCCCCAACTGGCTCAACTCTTTGTGAATGGCGTTGCTGTGGGCAGCATTATTGCTTTGGGCGCGGTCGGGCTAACCCTAACCTATGGGATTTTGCGCCTCTCCAACTTTGCCCACGGTGACTTTATGACCCTGGGGGCATATTTGACGCTATTGGTTAATACAACCGGGCTAAATATCTGGCTTTCAGTCGTCGTTGGTGCCGTGATTACTGTTGCGGCAGTGCTGCTGAGTGAGAAGATTATCTGGTCGCCAATGCGTGCTCAGCGAGCCTCTTCGACAACGCTCATCATTATTTCGATCGGGTTGGCGCTATTTATTCGCAATGGCATCATTCTGATCTGGGGTGGTAATAATCAGCGCTATAATCTCCCGGTTGCTGAGGCCCTCTCGATCGGGATGATTCGAATTCCCTTTTACAATCTGGTCGTTATCTTTCTCGCAATGGCGGCGATCGCCGCCCTTCATTATTTGCTCCAAAATACCCGCATTGGTAAGGCAATGCGAGCGGTTGCCGATGATATTGACCTCGCCCGTGTCACGGGGATCAACGTCGATTGGGTTGTTATCTGGACCTGGGTGATCGCTGGAGGGTTAACGGCTTTGGCGGGCAGTATGCTGGGGCTGGTTCAGGCAGTTCGCCCCAATATGGGCTGGTTCCTGATTCTGCCGCTGTTTGCCTCGGTCATTTTAGGCGGAATTGGCAATCCCTACGGAGCGATCGCCGGTGCTCTGATTATTGGGATCGTGCAGGAAGTCAGCACCTACTGGCTACCTACTGAATACAAATTGGGAGTTGCCCTATTAGTTATGGTTTTAGTGCTCCTAATTCGCCCTCAGGGTTTATTTAAGGGAACACTGTCCTAGAAAGTGATTGGAGTTACAGCGGTTCTCAGGTTGGTAAGCCACAAGTGTAATGCTGAGCAGTGGCTTAATCCGACAGATCATGTGGCTTATTCGAGCGGCAACTGCTGTAAAT
>JBAUTA010000994.1:0-1806 GCA_049581985.1 Kovacikia sp. | reverse complement strand
GAGCTACCCCTGAGGAACAAACTTAATGAAATTCGATCCGCTAGCGGAGTTTTGGAAAGACAACTTTTCGCTTCGACGTCACTTGGGAACCTATCTTTCAGTTGAACCGGATTGCCTGGAGCTACGGTTATCCGATGCCCAAAGGAGCTTAAAAGATCTCGGTGAAACATCATTTACCTGGGAAACTTCTCAGGAATTCTATTCTGAGACAATCCGTGATGAGTATCTTTATGAACTAAGCGCCTGGCATGAAACATCTTCGGACTACATCGGGAATACCCTAAAACTTGTGCGGGACTGCGCCACGGAGCTGGTTCTTGACTTTGGAGGGGGGATCGGAACTCACACAATTGCCGCCGCCCAATTGCCCCACGTGCGTCGAGTGGACTACGTAGATATTAATCCAATCAACCGAGCTTTTGTTGCACACCGCAGTCGAGAGCTTTGCCTCTCGAATATCGATATCGGGGATACCCCGAAGGACGAAAAGTACTCCACGATACTTTGCCTTGATGTGTTTGAACATCTATTCGATCCGATCGCCCAGTTACGGAGAATTTTTGATATTCTGAGTACAGACGGAATCCTGATATGCAACTGGTACTTTTTCAAGGGCTTTGATGGCGAATTTCCATTCCATCTCGACGATCGAGATCTGGTTCGATCCTTCTTGCTGAGTCTCCAGTTAAATTTCCTTGAGGAGTTTCATCCGTACACCATTACAACTCGCTGCTATCGTCCCCATCCACAGCGCATCATTAATGGTGAACTCCACTGGCTAGACCCCTAAGCCCCTCTGTTCCAAGTCATGCCACCTTTCAGTAATTTATTTCTTACTCTAGGAGGCCACGGCTCCGGTGGTGCAAAAGAATTCCTGATGGTGATCATCTGTCCTGGAAACGGTATTCATATGGACAAATCCAGCGGTTTCCAACATCATTTCCACGTCGGTCACGGCATAGGCGGAAAATCCATGTTGGGAGAGCTTTTGCTTCTCTAAAAATGCTTGGGAGGCGTAGCTAATCACCACCTTTCCACCGGGCCTCAACACCCGGTGGGATTCGATCAGTACCTGTGATGCGTCTGACCAGAAATAGAGGGTGTTGACCGTACAAAGGTGGCTGAAATAGCGATCGGGAAAGGGCAAGACTGCTGCATCGGCTAAATAGAATTTGACCTTACCTTGACGAATGGACTGGTGAAATCGGTGTTGACAAATTTTGAGGGCATCGGGCGATCGCTCGACGCCCACAATCAAAGAGGGTAGTCCCGTCTCCACAATTTTTTGGAGTAGATCACCACCGCCAAACCCAACTTCAAGGACAAGATCCCCTGATTGTAACTGTAGCTCCTGCAAAACCAGGTCATTCATGGCCGCATTATTGTGATTGAGCAATCGCAGGAGTAGCCGCCCAAACCAACCGGAGGGAAAGCCCAACTGCCGACTTAGAAATGCATGAAATGTTTTCATTACCTTATCGATTAGTTTTGCTAAGAATCGCGAATTCAATACCATCGGCAACTTCAATCATCAGGGCCTGGCATGCGGCAGTATCCTTTCGGTCATTGCCAAGATTTTCGCCCCCATGCTAAGCCCCTCCAGCGATCGGGTTTATTTTGTTCTCATTCCTGAGTTTACTCTGACTTCAGAAGCAGTCTTCGCTGAGGTACAAGCAGCAGAGAGGTGCCAACGACTAATAACCAGAGTTCCCAAAGGATGAACCCAATGGGGGTTGCTTCTACGACCGGCATGCCAGGGATGACAGTTGCCAGAAGTTCACTTTGCCCTAACAGCAGCAGGGGTGT